>JAISDQ010000025.1 GCA_031264605.1 Synergistaceae bacterium
AAATTAAATGCCGGTCAAGCAAAAACTCACGGCTCCCAAAACACCCGCGCGATACTACAAACGACGGCCTTCCTCCGGTTATTTCACGGGGACGGCCGCCCTTTATCGAATGTGGGAAGGATATGAGCCGCGCGGTCGCTACATATTGTTGGACTGCAAAACGGCGGAATCCAGAACCGACACCCTGTCGCCTATCCGCAGTTCCGCGCGTACCAGATACGCGCCGGTGTTCAACAGAGCCGCGCCAGCCTTGTCTTTTTCATCGGCCAGTTTGGTGTCGCCGTCCAAGCGCCAGCGCGCTGGGTCGATAATTATGGACGGCGGAAGCATCCTCAAATCCTCGGCGGATATGCTCGCGGCTACAATGGTAGGTTCGTACTGCATGTCGTATATACTGACTTTCAGCTTTCCCCCTCTGCCCGCGGCGTCCAGTATCCCCAAACGCCTCAGCTCCGAGGAGGAAATATCCTGCTCCTTGACCACCCCCGGTTCGGGGCCGTCAAGCTCGGTAGTTACCAAGAGACGCCCCAAATCGCCTATGGGCGGTTCGTCGTCCGCGTCCGCTTTCGCGTGCCTTGGAATAGGGTTGATGTTGTCCATTTTTTCCATCAGCTTGGCCTTACCCTCCTCCACCGCTTCCTGAAGCAGATTGTACCTCTTGCCGGAGGTATTCGTCACCCTGCCCGCGCCGCCCGAGGCCGCGGTAAACTGAATCGCCGCTCCAACAATGGCGACGCCTATCATCGAGATTACCATCACTATTATTAACGAAAACCCGGCCCGTTTTTTCGGTTTTTTGAGGTCGCGCGGCGAAGATTCTTCCATAAAAATTTTCCCCCTCAGATTCATTATGAAATATCTGAAATGCCTAGTTGTGTTCTCCAACGTTCTTGTGGCCGCCGGCGCTTATGGTCCTTTCGAGTGTCAGCGTTCTCGCGCCCATCGCGGCTCCCTGCCACGCGACATCCACGCGTACCTTGGCCATATAATCGGTTGGCGCACCCATGACGTACGCTCTCGCGTCAAACTTGCCGAATTGCTTGCTTCCGTAGGAGGCAGGGTGCGTAGGAAATGCGGCGAAATCAGTAAACGGGCGCGCCTCCTCTTCCTCCAGATACCTCAGCGCGATGGCGTTCGCCGTCTCGTCCTCCTTGTTGTATATGGCCGTTCTCGATATCAGGAACATGCCGACCATCGAGATGAGCACAATCCCAAGGACGAAAATAGCCACCAGCATTTCGATGATGGAGCTGCCCTTCGCTTTTTTACGCGTAAAGGAAGGCCGGCGCTCCTCGTATTCAAAGGCCGCTTCCTGCGCGGCGTTTTTGGTCACTTCGCTGCGGACTGCCAAAACGATCACCTCTCTGCGGGCGTAAACACGTCGATGAGTAAAATTACTTTATTATTTTTTATCGCGCAATTATAACACAAAACGCCCACTCCATTTTCGCGCCTTCTTCCACCGATTTCCCGCCGCTTAAAATCGCCCCGCGACTTTTTCGCGCCGGAGACATATGTCTCAATGACTATATTATACGTGATTTTCTTCTCAAATCGATAGGGACAAAAGAAATATATATTACAGGATGCGAGGATTGGCAATAGTGAATATAACATGTATTTTTAAGGTGTTTTGGTTCAATACAACGCCAAACATACGGTATAAACCGTTCAGCCATTCTTTATTTCAAGTGTATCGCCTTCGTGACGCCTAGCGGAAGTGACTTTAATTTCATAAATATAAGTCTATAGACCTATTATAATAATCCCAAAGAACTAATCAAGGTGCCGCGGTGGGATGACCCGGCGCGTAACGTATCGCGAAGTATAGCGCCCGATACCTAATCGCAAATGGCACGCCGCGCTACGGGCGCGTCCGATCGTACATATCGGTGAGCGAATCCTGCAATACTTGCGAAAAATTCACATGATTAGCTTCCGCAAACGTATTGAGCCATGCCGGAATCGTGAGATTTTTTCTGACAGCCTTGCCGCCATATTTTTCCGCATACGCGCCCATGTCCAAAACCAACAGGCTTACAAAACCACCCCGTTCCGGACGAACCGCGTCGACCGCGCTGGCCGCGGGGGCCGGGCGGCCTTCTTCCAACTCGGTAAGAACCCAGCCGGAAGCGGCATCGATTCCCATCAAAACCGCATCCGCGAGAGTGTCGCCTCCGGTGGCGCAGCCTGGAAGATCGGGAACTTCCACAGCGTAAGCGCCGGTATTTTCATCTTTGTAAAAGCAAGCTGGATATATCAGCTTCAAACTTAAAACCTCCTTACAGTCCGGCTTGTTTGAGGATGGACTTGACGATTATGGGGGCTATGTCGCCAGAATGGCATGGGATAGTTACTTTACCTTGCTTGTTCGGATGCACATATTGATAGTGAGAACCTTTGGTGCATTTGAAAGTCCATCCGTCGGCCAGGACTATTTTCTCTATCTCCCGAAATTTCATACCGTCAACTCCTCATAAATATATCATACGCATTATGCGCATAAAAATCAAGAATGTACGGTATGTGTGGATTCAGAAAAATTGGTATGGGAAAAATAATCGGCTGGCATCGGTTTTTATGGGGCGGACGCATCGAACATGGAGTCCAAAACTCCGTGTCTCAGGCCTCTCTTGCTCACGGCGAGCCGGTCGAAACCGAATAAATCCATCAGCGCCGCTGCGATACAGGCGCCGGGCAGTATGATATCCGCGCGCCCGGCTTCGAGGCCCGGGATTTTCTTTCTCGATTCGCAGTCCATGGAAGCGTAGAGGGCTATCTGGCGCTCGACCTCGCCGCGGCGCAACAGGGCGTCGTCCGACCCGCGCGGCCCGCTTTTGAAGACTGACGCGAGCGCCGCGAACGTCCCCCCGACGCCAGCGCAATCGCGTCCCTCGCGCGGCGCGGGGACGCCGCCGACATATGCCCGGAATTCGGACGCGGCGAACGCACGGCCCGCATCCAGAATATCCCCGCCGTACGGCCCAGCCGTGGACGTGAAAAATTTCTCGTACAGGACAAGCGCGCCGAGAGGAACGCTGCGCCGCCAGAATAACGAACCGTCACGGCCGAACGCCGCCTCGCTCGACCCGCCGCCTACGTCGAAAACCGCGGCGTCCCGAGGCATGGCTCGAGAAGCCGCGCCAAAAGACAGCGCCGCTTCCTCGTCGCCGGAAATCACCCTGATATCGAGGCCGCACCGTTTCAGCACCATGAGTTTGAACTCCCCAGCGTTGGACGCCGTCCTCATGGCCTGCGTGCCCACCGCGGCGATCTCCTCAGCTCCGCATGCCAGGGCGCGGCGCGCGAAGCCCTCGATGGCGGAAGCCGTCCGCTCCATCGCCTCCGCGCCGAAAGCCCCCCGCCTGCCTTGCCCCTCGCCGAGGCGGGTTATTTTCAACTCGTCGGACAGCACGGACAGCGAACCGCCGCACAGCGCGGCGGCGATAAGTTTGACGGAGTTTGTCCCCACGTCTATCACCGCTTTTACCGCGCCGCGCCGCATGACCGGGCCTTCCTCAAGCGGCGTCACGGCAATCGGCCGGCGAAACGAAAAAAAACTCCCGGACGCGCCGGGAGTTTTTTGAGATATCGGCCTGTCGGCCCACTTTCATTTTCCCGCCGATTTGTGCTCCACATTGATGAAGCGCAGCATTTCATCGCGTATTCTCTCGACGTCGTCGTAAGCCACCTGACATGTACCTACCGCCTTATGGCCTCCGCCGCCGTATTTCAGCATCAGCGACCCCACGTCGACCGTGGAAGTGCGGTTCAGTATGCTGTATCCCACCGAAAAAACGCAGAATTCCTTGTCTTTGCCGTCGAAAATCCTTATGCTGATGTTCTGGTAAGGATAAAGCGCGTATACCACGTGCCTGTTGCCGATGTACGTCTCGGGAACGTCGCGGAGGTCGGTCACTATGACGTCTCCCTCGGCCGTGGAGTACTCGAACATCATCTGAAGAAAATGCGGCTTGTGTTCCTCGTAGCGGCGCACCCTCTCCTGAACGTCCTCGAGGGCCAGTATTTCGTCCACCGTTTTGGTGCGCAGTTCGTCTATCAGCATCATCATCAATTGATAGTTGGACACGCGGTAATCGCGGTAACGCCCCAGGCCTGTACGCGGGTCCATTATGAACGAGAGCAGCACCCATCGCGTCGGGTTCAAAATTTCGTCCCTCGTGAACTGCGCGGAGTCCGCCTTGTCCGCCGCTTCCAGCAATTCCTCGAACTTTTCGAGTTTGCCGTCTTCTTTGTAATATTCGTATATAACCCTCGCGCAGCTCGGCGCGGGCCAGCTCGCCCCCTTGAACTCGAACCCCTCGGAGACGCCCCGCTCCTGTTCGCTGGTATGGTGATCGAACCATATCCCGCAACCCGGCACATAAGGTATGTTGACAAGGATATCTTCGTCGGTCACCTCTATGAGATTATCCTGAATATCCTTGGGATGCACGAATTTTATCTCGTCGTACTTTCCCAGCTCCTTCAACAAAACTGCGCACATCAGGCCATCATAGTCTGAACGGGTCAGCAGCCTCATGAGTTTATCCCCTACTTTCGGTCCTTTATAATTCACAACTCAATATATGATATCATCAAACGCCGCGGTTTAAAAGACAAAAATTTCCTCCCCGGAGATTTTATCATTTTTTCTTCTCGCGCGCCACTTGCGGGCCGCGCGTCATTGAGGGCGGAAACGTCTCTGAAACCTCGCGTTTCCCGACGAACAATAGACCAGCGCCCACGCTTTGTTGAGCGGGCCGTGCGTGCTGGGATCCATGGTCAGCGTGGCGTGCGTCAAAGCCAGGTTCCGGGTCGACATGAACGCGTGGCGCAAGGCCTCCCCCTGAAAACCCGGCGCGCGGTTCAGCGCGTCCGCCGTCCACATGACCGAATCGTAGGCGAACAGCGTGCCGGCGAAATCGGCCCCGGCGTTATTTTCGTTGTACTTGTCCCTGTAAGCCGACTGGAACGACAGAAGCTGCGGGTCGTCGGAGTGCGCGGGGAGTATCCACCAGGTATTGTCGAGCGCAGGGCCGGCCGAAAACATCGTGTCGTCGAACGACATCCCCACGATCACGCCGCCGTAGCCAAAATCGCGCAGCGAGCGTATCACCGCGGCGGCTTCGGGCCCGCGGTTCAAAATCGCCACCGAATCCGCCCCCATATCGTTTATTTCCTCCACCGACGCGCGGTCTATGCCGCCGCGCCTCGTCCACGCCTCCTCGCAGACGACGGCGCCGCCGTATTCTCCCGCGGCTTCGACGAAGCCGTCTCTCATCTCGCCCGAATCCACGTCGTACGCCTCGCTGACGACGGCGGTCTTCT
Organism: Synergistaceae bacterium; assembly: GCA_031264605.1. Classification (GTDB taxonomy): domain Bacteria; phylum Synergistota; class Synergistia; order Synergistales; family Synergistaceae; genus JAIRKI01. Next base: position 5,332 of record JAISDQ010000025.1, read on the forward strand.
TCCTTTTGAGCCCGTGGGTCATAAAATAGGCGGCCGTCCGCCCCTTGTCGTTATTGTCGCCGTTCAGCCTGAAGACGTAAAGCCTCGGCAGGTCCCGCCCCGTCATGGTGGCGCGCATCCGGCTCGATTCCGTCACCACGAACGGTATCTCGAAGCTGTCGGCGAGCCCGG
>JAISDQ010000221.1 GCA_031264605.1 Synergistaceae bacterium
GCCGAATTCTGGCAGGGCAACAAGGCTGTGGCTATGGGCGGCATAGACGCTGGCTGTCGCTTTTTCGGAGGATATCCGATAACGCCGTCCACGGAGATCGCCGAGGTGATGGCGGAGGAACTTCCCAAACTGGGAGGGAAGTTCATGCAGATGGAGGACGAGATAGGCGGCATCGGGGCCGCGATAGGGGCTTCCATAACCGGAAAGAAGGCCATGACCGGCACGTCGGGCCCGGGATTCTCGCTGAAACAGGAATTGCTGGGCTATTGTTACATGGCCGAGCTGCCTCTCGTGTGCGTCGATGTGCAACGCGGCGGACCGTCCACCGGCTTGCCGACCAAAGTCGCGCAGAGCGACATAATGCAGGCCCGCTGGGGCACTCACGGGGATCACGCCACGATCGCCTACGCGCCGTCGTCGGTGCAGGAATGCTACGATCTGTCGGTAAAAGCGTTCAATATGGCGGAGCGTTTCCGCCAGCCGGTTCTCCTAATGTCCGACGAGGTAGTCGGACACATGAGGGAGCGCATTGTCGTTCCCGACGCCGCGTCCCTCAAACTCACGGACAGGAAGAAGCCGTCCGTTCCTCCCGACCGCTGGGTGCCGTATCAGGCTGACGACGACGATATTCCAGCGATGGCCGCCTTCGGAGATGGCTATCGCTGGCACGTGACCGGCCTGACGTCGAACGATTTCGGCTTTCCCACGAACAACGCGGAGGAGATCGAGAAAAAAATAGGGCGTATTCTCCGCAAGGTCGACAGGTTCCGGGAAGAGATAGTGGAATTCGCGGCCGAGAGCTATGAGGACGCCGAAATACTGGTGGTGTCGTTCGGGTGCGTCTCGCGCTCGGCGCTTCGCGCGGTTCGCGAACTCCGCTCGCGCGGCGTCAGGGTCGGACATTTCCGTCCGATAACGATATGGCCGTTTCCGGACGCGGAGCTGGAGAAGATAATTTCCGATTCTCCGATAGAGAATGTCATAGTGCCCGAGCTGAACATGGGGCAGTTGTTTCTGGAAGTCGACCGCGCCGTTCACGGAAAATGCGGGACGCGCAGCAAGACTCTGCTCAACGGGGAGCTTTTCAAACCGGCGCAAATAATGTCCTACATCGAGGAGGTGGCGTGAGATGCCCCGCGAAGACGTGATGAAGTGGATAAGATCACAGTTCATGCCTCATATATGGTGTCCGGGGTGCGGGCACGGAATAATAATGCACGCGATCCTGCGGGCGCTTGCCACCCTCGGAAAAGACCCGGCCAAAACCGTGATATCGTCGGGGATAGGATGTTCCAGCCGCATGCCCGGATATATCGACGCGTGCACGCTGCATACCGCGCACGGACGTTCTCTCGCTTTCGCGACCGGCGTCAAACTCGCCAACCCGGAACTTACGGTGCTGGACGTAATGGGCGACGGAGACTGTTCCGCGATAGGAGGCAATCATTTCATTCATGCTTGCCGCAGAAATATCGGAGTTTGCGCGATAGTGATGAACAACAACATATACGGCATGACCGGGGGACAGGCGTCTCCCACCACTCCGGTGGGCGCGTTCGCCACCACCGCCCCTTACGGAGCCGTCGATCCTCCGTTCGATATATGCAAGCTCGCGATAGGTGCCGGCGCGACGTTCGTGGGCAGAGCGACCATAGCCCAGCCGCCGATGTGCGAATCCCTGATAAAAAAAGGCATCCAGCACGACGGATTCTCGGTCATCGAGATAATGACCCACTGCCACACTCAGTTCGGCAGGAAGAACAAGCGCGGGCGTCCACTGGATAACTTCAATTTCTTCAAGGACAACAGCGTGACGAAGGCGAAGTCCGACGGCATGACGCCCGAGGAACTGGCCGGCAAATACGTCATAGGTGAACTGTATTCCTGCGACGGCGAGGAATACACCAAAAAGTACGAAAAAATCATCGAAAAGGCCGGGAGGTGAGTGAGCATGAGCGATCGTTTTGAAATTCGTCTCGCCGGTTCCGGCGGACAGGGCGTCATTCTCGCCGCCGTCATTATCGGCCAGGCGGCGGCGCTGAAAGAAGAAGGTCTCAATTCGGTGCAGACGCAGGCGTACGGCCCCGAGGCAAGAGGCGGCGCATCTAAATCGGAGGTAGTGATAGCGCGCGGCGAGATCGACTATCCCAAGGCCGCCAACCCGAACCTTCAGGTCATACTCACCCAAAAAGCGTGCGACGAGTACGCGCATGACACGGCTCCCGGCGGAACGGTGATACTGGACGACTTTTTCGTAAGAGAGAAGCCCGATATCGACGCCGAGATATACAGCCTTCCGATAGTGAAAACCGCCCGCGACGTCATCGGCCGCGAGATAGTGACCAACATGGTGGCGCTCGGCACCGTCGCCAGGGTGCTGGAGACGCGGGGCCTCGTGAAGCCTGAATCTATAAAGGCGACCATCCTGGAGAACGTGCCGAAGGGAACCGAGGAACTCAACAGCAAAGCCTTTGACGAAGGTTACAAGCTGATTCCGAAAAACTAAAGCCGCGCGAAGGCGTATGGGCGTATAATGGAAGGGCCGCATGAAATTTCGTGCGGCCTTTTTTGGAGGCGGAAACGTGAAGAAAAATGAGATTCTGACAGTCGAGATAGACGGGATATCGAGCGAGGGAGAGGGCGTCGCGAGGTGCGGCGGGGAGCGAAAATTCGTCGTATTCGTGACGGGCGCGCTGCCGGAGGAACGCGTCAGATGCCGCGTCACCAAGGTCGGCAAAAACTACGCGACGGCTCAAACTATCGATGTGGAGCGCGCCTCCGCCGACAGAACGGAGCCCAGATGCCCGGATTTCGCGAGGTGCGGCGGCTGTCAGCTTCAGCATGTCTCCTACGGAGCGCAGGTGTCCGTCAAAGGCCGGATGCTCTCGGACGCCCTCAGGAGAATAGGTCACGTCGATTTCGGCGGCGTAACGTGCGCTCCTTCTCCCGACGAATGGGGTTATCGCAACAAAACCGCCTTTCCCGTGGGAACGTCGGCGGCAGGCTACTACGAACGGCGAAGCCACAGGATAGTTCCCCTGGCGGCGTGTCCGGTGCTGCGCCCGTCTTTGGAGCGGGCCGCGGCGGCTTTGACGGACGCCGTAAAACTTTCGGGATTGCGGGGTTACGACGAAAAAACGGGCGCGGGGGATATACGCGCGATTGCGTCGCGCTCCGGGCTGTACGACGGGCGTGAGGAGGTCATAGCCGCCGTGGTTGCGGCCCGCGAACTGACCGGCAGGGAAATGGGGGCGCTGAGGGACGCGTGCCAGAAGGCGATGTCGCGCACGGCCGGCCTGTCGGGCGTGTCGCTCAACGTCAACGCATCGCGCGGCAATTTTATCTGGGGCCCCGTTTTTCGGCCCCTGTGCGGGAAAAAATACGTCCGGGCGGAACTGGGCGATTTTGTCATGGATATCGACATCTCGGCGTTCTTTCAGATAAATGTCCGGCAGGCAGAACGCATGTTCGGGCGCGTTCGCGAAATTCTGGATAAATACGGTTCGTCCCTAATCCTCGAACTTTACGGAGGCGCCGGCAGCCTCACGGCGTATCTCGCGGGCGCGTCGCGTTCCGTCGACATGGTGGAGGAGTGGCGTCCGGCGTCCCGTCTTGCAGGCGTCAACATGGAAAAAAACGCGATCGCCGGCGTGCGCGTCTTCGGACAATCGACGGAAAGCTATCTCGCGGACGCCCAAAATTCGGGCGGTGGAAAGTACGATACAGTAGTGGCCGATCCCCCGAGGACGGGGCTGACTGACGACGCCTTGAGCGGCATAGGACAAATCGCGCCCGAAGTAATCGTTTATATATCCTGCAATCCGGCGACACTGGCGCGCGACGTTTCGACGCTCGTAAACGGCTGGAATTACGAACCGCGGACGATCGAGGCGTACGATATGTTTCCTCAGACGGCGCACGTCGAAAGCGTCTGCGTGCTGAAAAAAAGAAAATGAACGGTTTGATCCATGTTTATTCCAATTTCCTCAATTTTTTAACTGGAACCCACCCAATTTCATTCGTCTTTTTATTCTTTAACCATAACCAATCGTTAAGTTCTCTCATCCCTTCCACAATTGTTCCTATGTCGATATCCAATTCTTTCGCCGAATAATCCTCGGTTATATTTCCATAATCGCTCTCAGAGTTTATTATTTGTTTTGGTATCCATCCTTTATTTGAACCGTCTGATTTTGTACAGAAAACCCAATTCGGCCAATTTGCGCTTTCTTCCCCAATGATTACTTTTTCCCCCTGTTTCAATATTATCGGATCGGGAAATTCTGTCCTATGATTTTCTATGACAATATATTTCATGTTTTATTCCTTTATTTTTTTATCCCTATAATTTAAATCTTTTCTTACGCTATATCCATTGTTTCGCCAAAATTTATTCCCTATTTTATTTCCTTTGAATGCCACCAGAAATATCTTCCTTATGCCTTCCCTCTTTAAATTTTTTTCCACTTTTTCCAATAATTTTTTCCCTATCCCATTTTCCCTGTATTCGGGTTTTAC
>JAISDQ010000117.1 GCA_031264605.1 Synergistaceae bacterium
ATGAAGGAGAGAGAGAACTACGCTGTCGCGGATATCGGACTCGCGAAGGAGGGCCGCGATCGGATCGACTGGGCGTGGCAGTACATGCCGCTGGTCAGGCTCATCCGCGATAAGGAGTGCGCGGGAGGCCGGCGGCCGCTCGACGGGCATACGATAGCGTGCTGTCTTCACCTCGAAGCCAAGACCGCCTGCCTCCTGAAAGTATTCAAGGATCTGGGCGCGGTTGTCACGGCGGCGGGGAGCAATCCTCTCTCCACCCAGGACCCGGTTTGCGCGGCCCTCGCGGAATACGGCGTGCATGTTTTCAGCAAACACGGGATGACGGACGAAGAGTACGGCGAGAACCTTCACAGGACGCTCGCCTGGGAACCGGACATAATAATAGATGACGGCGCCGACACTGTGGCCATGATCTGCTCGGATTATCCCGAACTGGCGCCGGGAATGCTGGGAGGATGCGAGGAGACCACCACGGGCATCAAACGCCTCAAGGCGATGGACGCCGACGGCGTGCTCAAATTCCCGATGCTCGCGGTGAACGACGCCCTTAGCAAGTACCTTTTCGACAACCGCTACGGTACGGGACAGTCCGTGTGGGACGGGATAATGCGCACCACCAACTGCGTAGTGGCGGGCAAAAACGTCGTAGTCGTAGGTTACGGCTGGTGCGGTAAAGGAGTTGCCGCGCGCGCGGCGGGATTGGGCGCTCACGTCATAGTGGTCGAGATAAACGCGCACAAGGCTCTCGAAGCCCACATGGACGGATTCCGGGTCATGGACATGGCGGACGCCTCACGGTGCGGCGAAATATTCATAACCGTCACCGGCAACACGCAGGTGATTCGCAGGGAACATTTCGAAATCATGCGCGACGGAGCGCTGCTGGCAAACGCCGGACATTTCGACGTGGAAGTTTACGTGCCTCACCTCGAAGCGTTGGCCGTGAAATCTTACGACGCGCGCGTCAACGTCCGCACTTACGAACTCGACGACGGACGCAGGCTGCACCTGCTGGCGATGGGAAGGCTTGTCAACCTGGCCTCCGGCGACGGCCACCCCATAGAGATAATGGACACGAGTTTCGCCACGCAGCTTTTGTGCGCGCTATACATAGCCGGAGGGGCGAGCCTCCAGAAGGGCCTGCAGCGCGTGCCCGATTCGATAGACGACGCGGTGGCCAGGTACAAGATCGAGTCTCTGGGACTGAAACTCGAACGCCTCACGCCGGTACAGGAAAAGTACCTGAAGGAATGGAGGGAATGACGTGCCGGCAATACGAAACGCGCTCATCTGGGACGCCGGGCGCGACCGCGCCGAGTACGGCGATATCGTCGTAAAGGATGGTTTCATATCGTCCGTGACCGCCCCGAAAGAGGCGAAAGAGCCGATTTTATACGACTGTAAGGGCAAGTGTCTCGTTCTGCCCGGCCTCGTGAACGCGCACACCCACGTCTCGATGACGCTGCTCCGCGGCTTGGGCGAGGAACTGCCGCTCATGGAATGGCTGCAAAAAAAGATATTTCCCGTGGAAGACCGGCTAACCGCGCAAAATATCCGCTCGGGGGCCGACCTCGCGATAATGGAAATGCTCGCGGCTGGAGTCACATGCTTCGCCGACATGTATTACTTCATGGACGAAGTGGCGATGTCCGTATTGGAAAGCGGAATCCGCGCCGCGCTGTGCCGCGGGCTCGTGGGAGACGACCCCGTAAAACTCGCCGAGAACCTGGCGCTCGCCGAAACGTACAACGGCCGCGAGGGGCGGATCACTGTCCAGTTGGGACCACACGCCACTTACACCGTCCAGCCCTCCGCGCTCGAACAAATCGCGGCGACGGCGCGCGACAAAAATCTGGGCATCCATTTTCATTGGCTGGAGACGAAGAGCGAACTCGACTTGTTGAGGAACGAGTACAAGACGGAACCGGCCGATTATCTCGAAAAAACCGGACTGCTCGGCGTAAAGGAACTGATTCTGGCGCACTGCGTGTGGCATCCGGCCGAGCAGCTCCCGGCCGTCGCGCGCGACAACGTCACCTTCGTTCACAATCCCAAGAGCAACATGAAACTGGGAAGCGGCTACGCGCCCGTCAGAGAATTCATGTCCTCGGGCGTTCGCGTGGCGCTGGGAACGGACGGCGCCGCGAGCAACAACAGGCTCGACCTGTGGGATGAGATGCGCTTCGCCGCCCTGATACACAAGGGTTACAACCTCGACCCCACTATCGCCGGAGCGCGCGATATATTGAAGATGGCGACGGTGAACGGCTCATACGGCGCGGGATTCAAAGACGCCGGGTATATCAGGGCCGGGCAGCGCGCGGACATGGTGATCGTCGACATGGACAACCCGAGATATGTCGGGTGCGACCCCGGCAATGTGCCGGAATTCGTGGTCTACGCCGGCTCGTCGAGAGACGTTCGCGCCACCGTTGTGGACGGGAAAGTCCTTTACAGGGACGGCGAGTTCGCGACGCTCGACAGCGAAAAAATACTGGCCGCGGCTTCGCGCGACCGGAGGATTCTGGCGGGATGAAGCGGGAAGAACAACCTTGGGCGCACTCGGGCGCGGAAGCGATTTCGCCGGACTGCATAATCTTCGACGTGGACGGCGTGCTGGTGGACTCGAAGACTTCGTATCAGGAAGTCATACGCCTGATTGTGGAGCGCGAATGGAAAAAAGCCGGCCTGAATCTGGACGCCAGAGGCTATTCGTCCGAACTGAACGACGTTTTTAAAAATCACGGCTCCTTCAACGACGACTACGACATCGCATGGGCTCTGCTCAATATCGCGTTCTCCAGTGGAAGCGAAAACCTCTCGGAGGCGCTGCCGTCGCCCGCGAAGATTGGCGAGCTGTTCGCTCCCTACAGTGGGGAGTGCGCCGGCTGGATGTCCAAAGCGGCGCGGATAAGATTCGACATAGCGGCGGTGCGGATATGGGGGCAGGAACTCTATACCGGAGCCGGAGACGAGCCCGGACGGTGGACGTCCGACAAACCGATGCTCAAATCCGACTGGAGGAGCCTGCCTCTGCCCGCTTACATTTACACGGGGCGCGACTTGACGGAGTGGCGTCTCGCCCAAAAAACGCTGTCGTGGCAGGATTTTCCTGACGAACGAACGGCGCGGATAGACATGGGGATAAAAAAACCGTCCGCGGAGGGACTGGAATACCTTTGCCGCAAATTCGGCCATGAACGCCCCGTTTACTTCGGGGACACCGCCGGAGACAAACTGTCGTACGACGAATTCGGCCGCGGGTGGTTCGCGGCGATAGGCGATATTATACAAGACGCCGCCGTGAGGTTCCCCGACGTCGAGACCGCCCTGCGCGTCATGCTGAACTGGGACGCGGACACCGGGGTGTAGCTATGAAATACTGGTATGAAGGAGCGGAACTTTTGCGATATGCAGTGATACATAAGGATGTGGCTGCATGAAAGAACCGCCGACAAGAATGCCCATCGCCTGAAAAATTATGACGTCCATGTGTAGGGGCGCGCATTGCGCGTCCGTCGTCATTTGATATCGGCGAGACCGTAAAACACGCGAAGGGGGACGCTCATATTTACAAACCCGCGTAATCTTGATTAGTCGGGATACCCGCGGACGCGCAAGCCGCGCCCCTACAATACGAAACCGGCCATATGCGTATATGACCATACTGTAGACAAAAATCCAATGAACTGGCAAGATATTTTTTTACCCGCAATAAATATCTACGCCCCGGATGCCGCGTATCGTTAAAACGCCCAGTTCAAATTTATCCTCGCCCCGAACCCTTCGCGCTGTCCCGTGAAGCCGGACAGATTCAAATCCGCCGAGAACGGCGAGCCGGTTTGCTGATACGCGAAGCCGATTTCGCCGATCGCCGTGCCGCCCTCAAGACTCGGCGATTCTATCGGTAGGCCGTAGGCCGTCGCGTCAACGCCGCCGGCGAACTCGTACTCGTACGCCGCGCCGGCGTAGAAGCGCGCGCCGTTTTTCGGCGGTGCGGCGTAACGCAATCCCGTTCTCCATCTCCATGAATCCGCGCCGTCGAAGCTGACCGGGTCGCCGGTCGAGAGCGTCGTGTCGTCGCCGCCCAGGTGTGTCCAGAGCAAACGGGTATAGAGGTCGAGGTTCGCGCCGTCACCGAGATTTTTCATGTAGCCGAGCGTGAAGTGAGCGCCGTAGTAACCCGAGTCCGTTTCGTACGTCGCCGCGCTACCGTTCGCGTCGCGGAGGTCTCTGCTCTCGTAATCGTTCGACGATTTGCCGAACCGTACCGCCGCGTCATTGTAGAAATGGCCTTTTTCATTTCCGTCGTAATTCATGCGGAACGACAGGCCCGCGCCGTAGTAGTTCGCGTCGCCGCTTCCGCGAACGGCGGCGGCGTTTGCGAAGCTGTTGTACGTGTCGTAGTTTCCCCATCCCGCCTCGACGAAACCGCCGTACGTTAACGCTCCGTACTTAACCGCGCGGCCGCGGGCCAGCCCCGCGAGGACGGAAAACGTGCCGCCGTCCACGTAGGAGCCGGTGTCGTAACGGGAGCTGTTGTAGCTCATCGCGCCGAACGTGTAGGCGTTCGGCGCGCGGTTTGCCGCGAAGCCCGATTTCATTCCGGCGTCGGCTATCAGATCGCCGCCCGCCGTCACCGCCGCGAGGTTCGCGGCGCGGCCTTCGGAGAGGGCTTTGCTCTCTTCGCCGAGGCCGGCCTCCGTCACGTCCGCGTATAATTTGTAGCTGTCGTCTGAGAGCGCAAATTTATACTTCAGCGTCACGCCCTGCGTGCCGGAGCTGCCCGTGTTCGCGGGCGAACCGACGAGATGCGCGTACGACGCGCTCGCGTCGATGAGCGTCACCCTGTCGCCTTTTTTGAGCGGCGCGGCGCTGCCCGCTATGCCGACGTTTACCGTCGACCGCCCCGAACCGCCGTCACTCAGGTACGCGCCGTCGCCATTGATTACTCCGCTCACGGTGAGCATCGCGTCGCCCGCCGCGAAAGCGGCGGGAAGGTAAAAATTGTAGAACTCGAAATTCTGGACGTTTCCAACCTTTATCGGCGTACGCAGATTCAGCGTGTTGCCGGTGAACACGTCGCCGGCGCCTGAGTAATAATCACCGCCCTTGATTATGCTCGCCGCGCTGAACGCGCCGCCGTTGATGTTGACAGTGTTGCCCGTCGCGGCGATTGTCTCGCCGGACACATATCCGCCAACGACGTCTCCGTCCACCGCGCCGCCGTTGATAGTGACGGTGTTGCCCGTCGCCGATGCCGTGCCGGTGGGATAGTTGGCGCTGGCATAGCCGCCATGGACGGTGCTGAATGTGCCGCTGTTGATGACGACGGAGTTGCCTGAAGCGATTGCGGTTCCCCCGCTTCCGTATTGCATAGCGTACCCGCCGTAGGCGGCAGCGTACGCGTGGGTTTGTCCGTCAACCGTCACGGTGTTGTTTTGCGCCGCCGCGGTTTTGCCCGCGCCGCTGGAATCGATTTGCGCGCCGAAGACGTATATAGCGTAGCCGCCGCTCAGAATGTTGACGGCGTTGCCGGAAGCCGTGACGTCGTCTGTAGACGACAGATACGCGCCGTTGGCAACACCAACCACGCCGCCGCTCCCGACATTCAGCGTGTTACCGTCCGCCGGTTCATTGGCGCTCGCGCCGCCGTCGCTGCTGTTGCCGTAAGCGTCGCTGATGGTGGTATTGACATCGACGGTCTGCCCCGCGTAAACCGCGCCGGGCAAGAACAAAACCGCCGTGAGAAAAACAAAAGCGGCTGTGAGGATTATTTTTTTATCCGCGAATTTTTTCATCGTCATTTTTCCGATTCCTCTCTAAGATACTTTTCAGATGGGGAGTGAACCCTAACAGGATACGAGCGTTCGCCGTTCCGCCCTCGGGCCGGCGTCCCGGCGCGTCTGCCTGACATCCTTGAAAAATAAGTTCTCATTCATGAAACCACCCTTATAAAACAAATTCATCGCGTCATACGTTACGTATAATGCGATGAATTTATTTTTTTCACACCTGACTTTTGTCAGGTTTTTTTCGATTTTTATTTTTGAGAATGGTGACTGATATATAGATAATCATTTGCCGAAGCTCTAACAATCATTATTTGCGTATTATTCATTAGTGTAACTGCTTAAGTATTGCTATAACTAGGTTTACAAGTATTTTATCTATACATCGATCACCACTCTCTTAATTTTAATGCTTGACGTGTATTGCTTATCGCTATACCATATGAAATGAGTAACCAGCGGAAAGGCAGGCGATATGAACGTGGCACATTACCCGACAACCGTCAGAATTGACGAGTATACGAAAGCCGTTATCGACACGGCGGCCAAATTCACTAATCAAACCCGTTCCACATTTATGATATCCGTCGCGCGTGAGCGGGCAGAGGCGATTTTAAAGGAACGCCGCGAAACCTTGCGGGAAGTCGCTCCAATGATTTTAAGCCCGACAGACAGTAAGATTTTTCTCGAAGCGTTGGAAAACGATTATGAACCCTCCGATGCTCTGCTTGCGCTGAAAAAGAACTACGATTCGCTGAATATCATCGACGAGACCTAACACGTGCAATTGTTCATCGGCCCCCTCGACAATATACACGACAAGAGCCGGTTTAATTCCGGCAGCCCTGAACTTGACACGTACCTTAAAGAGCAGGCCGGGCAGGACGCCAGACGCAAGTTGTCGGCCGTGTTCGTGTTGACCGAAGAGCGGATAACCGTCGTCGGCTATTATACCCTGTCACAATACGCTTTAGAGGCCGAAGACTTCCCGCAAGCAACCTCGAAGAAACTTCCAAAGCGACGTAAAATTGCCTGCACATTGCTTGGCCGTTTGGCGGTCGATTCTCGTTGCCAGGGGCTAGGCTATGGCCGCGCCCTGCTGTTCCACGCCCTTAAAAAAGCCGCTGCCGCCAGCGAGGAAGTCGCGTCGTTCGCTGTCGTCGTTGACGCCAAAGATGAAACCGCAAAGCTCTTTTATGAAAAAAACGGCTTCCTAACGCTAAGAGACGAACCGCTGCGTTTGTTCATACCCATAAAGGGCCTTGTAAATAAATTGAACGCGATGGGCGCTGTG
>JAISDQ010000239.1 GCA_031264605.1 Synergistaceae bacterium
AATATCTCGTTGGCCTTGAATTTCGTGCCTATGATTCCCATGCCGGCCAAAAGGCCCTCGTCGAGTATCCGCTGCGGCGGAAGGCCCTCGTCAATCGCTTTGCCGACCAGCTCCACCACAATTTTCGCCTTGCCATTCTGAAGGTTTTCGCTTATCTCGTTCAGGATATCGCTCATAATCGCATCTTCCCCCCTGGTTCATTTGAATTTGTGAGTTTAAATCCCCGGAACTTAACTCATTGTAACAGATAGCATCCGGTATAAGTGATCGTCCCCGGGCCGTAGTAATATCCTAGGCCGTTTTTCTCGCACACGTCGCTCACCAGAAGCCCGAACGCCTCCATCGACGAAACCGACCGTTCGGGGGCGGCGCACGGAGAGTCGGGATAGGTGCACTCGCCGCATACGGAGCACGCGCCGTTGCCGAGCGCGAGCATGTCGGGATATTCGCCCGCGAGTTCGCCCCTGAAGGAGATGAAGAGTTCTTTCTGACGCTGCCCAGCCGCCTCCATAGATTCATAATCGAAGTCGTCTTCGAGTGTTCCGGTGGTCTGCACTATCAAGCCTGTCATGTACGCGCTCATGGCCCGCTCGTGCTCTTCGATCGTGCCGCACGCGGGCGGACACCTCCAGTTTTTCCCGTAGCGGTTGCATTTATCGGCGCGGCACATATCGCGCACCTCGCTCCGCGCTCTCAGCGTGGACGCGTCAAGCAAAGCGGCGTGTGAAAAACCGTACTCGATAGCTTTCGTCACCAAGTCGCTCATCACGGCTTCCCTTCGATCCGGACATATATTTTCAAGACAGTATTATATACTACCGCGGTTTTTTACGCTATTGCCGTAAAGTCACATTTCTCACAGCCATTTCTCACAGCATGCAAAAAACCGTGATTGACGCGGAAGCGGGTTTTGGTGTATTGTGGCGTCGTTTACAACAGATGAAAACATTCTTTACGCTCCGCAAGCGCAGCGAGTACGGTGTCCGGTGGAGAAACCGACGGACGTGAAAGGACAGGCATGCCGACATTAAAGAATTACTATTTCATTCTGGGAGTCCAAAAAAACGCCTCGCCCGTCGAGATAGAGGCGGCCTACGAAAGTCATTCGGCCGCCGCTGATTATGACGCGTTCCAGGCCTCCCTGATGCCGGAGGTGAACGAGGCGTACAGGTGCCTCAGCGATCCCGCCAGGCGCAGAGAATATGACGGCGAGTTCGTAGAGCCGCCCCGCGTATATTCGACCGGCAACATCCATAACTTCAAATCGAATGAGTCGGGCATTACCCTCGAACTGGAGTTCCAGAAACGCCGCAACAAGGAAAAATTCCGCAGGACAGTGGTGAGAAGCCTCGTCGTGTCGGCGGTTTTCGTGGTCTTCGCGGGGGCCGCCATCAAATATGGGCCGAAATATTTCGGGGGAAAAAATTTAACGGTCAAAACGGACATCCAGGCGTTCAGCGTGCCAAAACTGCTGTCGCCGGCATTGCAAACCCCGCAAACCGAAGAACCCTCCCCATCCCAGCCCGTCCGCATGGTCGGAGAAAAGCCGACGTCGCGCACGTTCAACATCCAGACGGGAGGCATTGTGACGATCGACGGGGCCTCATGCCGGGCGAAGCCGTCGGAGACCGCGGATATAGTCGCGGTGATGCGAAAGGATACGCCCATATTCGCCACCCGGGAAATCCGCGGCGGCGACGGGAGCGTATGGTACTACGTCACAAACTCACAATTCAGGGGATGGGTAAACGGCAGGGACGTGACGGTGCATAAATTTTAATTTCAGGATATTTCAGGGCAGATTGCCGGTGTAAACATATTTGAGCCTCGCGCTGGCTATGTCCCGAAACCTCAGCATCAAAGCGGGATCCGTGGGTTCCTCCCAATACTTGTAGGCTGGGAAATACCTCGATATATGCAGCGGCACGCAATGCGAAACATTCGCTATCCACGAGATCATCCGGATGAAATCTCCCTCCGAGTCGCTTATGCCGGGTACTATCAGGTTTGTCAGTTCTATGTGTACGCCGGCGTCGACGAGGCGTCTCACGTTGCGCTTTACCGTTTCGAGCGAGCCTCCGAGCGTGGCGTAAGTTTCCTCGTCGAACGTCTTTATGTCGATATTCATGGCGTCGACGCGCCTCGCGGCCTCCTCGCAGAACGCCTCGCCGAACATTCCGTTCGTCACCATCACCGTGGCTATGCCCTCTTTCTTCAAGACGGCGGAAGCCTCTATTATATATTCCGCCTGGAGCGTCGGCTCGTTATAGGTGTAGGCCACGGCTTGGAGCGAGGAGCGCTTCGCCATTTCGGCGAGCTGCCAGGGCTCTATCTCGCGTTCCCTGAGATTGCCCAGCGGATGCGCTATAGCGTGATTCTGGCAGAACGGGCACGTCATGTCGCACCGAATACCGCCCAGCGACAGTATCTGAGTGCCGGGACGCCAGCGGCGCATGGGCTTTTTCTCTATGGGATCAACCGCCACTGATACGAACCTTCCCAGATGCGGCGACGCGAAACCTTTGTCGGTGTATTTTCTCGCCTTGCAAAATCCCAAGCCGCCCTTTTTGATTTTGCACCCGCGAAAACAGAGCGAGCACACGGCCGACGCTCCACCGTCGGCCGGGCTCCACCACGCCGGTTCCGTCATATTTCGGGATACCTCCTCACCGAAAAACGTTCGAGCGTGACGCCGTCCGCGTCGTAAATGCCGGCCTTGCGCGAAGCTATTTCTATCTGTTCGTCGACCGTGTCGACGCCGTCGAGGTCGGGCAGAAGCACGCCGCGCCTTGCGCCTTTCGAGACTATTACGCCCCATTTTTTGACGTCGAGCATGCTCCTGTCGGGAATTTTCTCCGGCGCGCTCAGCACATCGACCGAGAACACGACGCGATCCAGTTCGTTTTTTTTCATCGGCGGGAAGCGCGGGTCGCGGACGGAGGCGGATATGGCGTTTTCAATGATCTCGGCGTCGAGCGAAGGACAGGTCGGCAGTATAGTCCCGATACAGCCGCGCAAGTCCCCCGAAAGCGTCTTTATCGAGACGAAACAGGCCCGGCTGACGCTCCAGAGTTCCGCGCGCGGGTCTACCTCCAGGCCGTTCGCGGGCAGAACGCCGCCGCTCAGGTATCGTTCCGCGGTGCGGCGAGCCAGAACTACATAAGGATGGTTTTTCTCAACATCTGTCATATCGTTCCATCACTCCTCTCGCTTGTTTTTTCGATATTATCCGAAAAATCCGGAGCCGGCGCCAAAGCGCCGGATCAGGATCAGAACGCGGATATGGCGTTGCAGTAACCGACTCCATACGGGCCTTCGTACGACAGGACGTCGATTTTCCCGCCCAACGCGGACGCCATGCCGAGCATGGCCAGCACCGAGCGCATGCCGCATTCTCCCGCGTCTTCGATCAGACTGCGCGGCAGTTCGAAGATCGGCGACGGATCGGTTTTTTCCAGAGACTCCACGACCGCCGCGTCGAACTTCTCTCCCATAGGACTGTAACCCGCCGGAGCGCCCGGTTTCAGCCTGTGTGACAGGTCTCCGCTAGCGAGCAGGCCCCACGCGCCGCCGTCGTCGAACCGTGAAAGCGCTTCTCCGAGTTTGAACGATGCCTCTCTGTCCAGCCCAATGGGGCTGGACAACACGACGCCGGGCAATTCCGCGTATGTATTTCTCAGGAAATAAAGCGGCACCGAGGACCCCTGGTCGCGGTCGAGGTCAGCAGACGTCACGACGCTCGCCTGCACGCCGTCCGCGCGTAAAAATTCCGCCAGCGCGTCGATTTTCGGCCGCCGCGCGCGCAGTTCGAACGAAGCGTCTCGCGCCCCGTACATCGCCAATCCGCCCTTCACGACCGGCGAACCGTTCAGCGCGAACGCGCCTGGCGCGTAAGGCTGATGGGGCGAGAGAAGCAAAATAACCTCCGGCTTCCGTCCCCGGACACGCTCCATCACTCCCGCGATACCTTCCAGGGTGACCGCGGCTTCCTTCTCGCGCCCCCCGCCGACTCCCGGAACGATAATGGGCGGATGCGGCGTCAAAGCTGCCCATAACCAAGACATTTCTATCCACCTCCCGGTCATATTATATATAATATGACAACGTGTCAGCGGCAAATATACTGAACGCGTCCCGCGTCAAAAATGACATAATGACGCCGGGGGCCGGAACGGTAAAAACTGGGTTCATCAAAAGGAGCGATCGGGCCTGTCGGAGATGGCGCGTAAAATAACCGGAGCGATACCTCTTAGGGTCGATTTCGTCCGCAAGGGGGCCATGACTATATATCCCACCCTGCTGTGCGACGGCGAACACCGTATCCTGGTCGACTGTGGGTATCCGGGATCCCTTCCGCTGCTGGAACGCGCGTCAGCGGACGCCGGGATTCCGTTTTCCGAGATTACGGACGTCGTCATCACCCATCACGACTACGACCACTGCGGCGCGCTGGCCGACGTCGAGGAAAAATATCCCCGCGTCAGGACAATGGCCTCGGGACCGGACGCGCTTGTGATAGAGGGGAAAGAGAAGTCGGTCCGCCTGTCGCAGGTTCAATCCGTCAGCGGCGGCTTGTCCGAGCCGGAGAGGATACGGGGCGACGAGATACGCGCGGAATTCGAGTCCATGAAGCCCGCTCGCGTCGACGCCGTCATCGAGGGGGGAGACGTGATGCCCTGGTGCGGGGGAACTGAAATAATCGCTACTCCGGGACATCTGCCGGGACACATATCCCTTTTCGTGCGGAGGGAGAAAACCGTAGTCACGGGGGACGCCCTCGTCGCCCGCGGGGGACGTCTGTACGCCGCCAGTTCTCGGTATTCGTTCGACGCGGAGACCGCCAGACTGTCGGCGAAAAAACTGCTGCGT
>JAISDQ010000184.1 GCA_031264605.1 Synergistaceae bacterium
CCTTCCGGCATCTCGCTCAGGAGCCTGGCGCTCTCCTCGTTCCATTGCGGAATGGAGACCGGCGAACTGGCCAGGGTCACGCTCGCCAAACCTTTGGGCTGGGTATGGGCGAAATAAATGGCCAGCATTCCTCCCCAGGACTGCCCAAGCAGATGAAATCTGTCCAGGCCTAGGTGTTTTCGCAGCGCGTGAGCCTCTTCCACAAACAACTCCGGCGTCCATCGCGACGGGTCGGAAGGCGCGGGGGATTTTCCGCATCCGATCTGATCGTAATAGATGACTTGCCTGCCCCGCTCCGCCAAATCATCCAGGCTGACGAGGTAATTGTGGGAAGCTCCGGGGCCTCCGTGAAATGTCAGCAGGGGAAGTTTGCCGGTTTTATCCCCGGCTATGCGGTAATAGGTCTTCGTTCCTCCAAAGGGCATAAATCCTTCGACAATTTTAACCATCAGTATCTCCTCCTTATATTAGTTATCACAGGCCGAACAGAGCGGCTATATCGGCGTCGTCGATGGTTCTGGACGATTTTCTGCCGGCGTTTTTCAGCATGCTGCCTATCTTTTCCTCCACCGATCTTTGGAGAAGCTCCGAAAAATCTATGCTGCGGAGCGTGAAAAACAGCGTCGGGTCGCTGTCGAGCCGCGCGCCGACGCCGTAAAGAACCGCGGCTACGTGTTTGCACATCTCCGCCCAGTCGGGGCAGGAGCAGCCGAGGTGAATTTCGCTCGGCGAGGGAAAGAGGCCCGACTCCTGCTTCAGAAAGACGTGGGCCAGATCCTCGGGGAACTTTCCCTGGACAAGATCGGAAATTCCGGCAATCCGCCGGCTGCACTGATCTACAATGGCTTTCCATCTGTGCTCCGGAAGTTTGTCGATCCTGATCAGGACGTCGTAGGGGGTTTTCCCGGAACCCGATACCTTCGCGTTTACGGCTCCCGGTACGATTTGCAGGTCGAGCACCATCCCGTTTTTGACGTATGATCTCCCGCGCCCCATGCGATTGGCGTAGTCGGCGTAACTTTCGAGGTTTTTGTTCCATGCCGTGCCCCACCATGTGACGGCTATTTTTTTGCCCTCGATGATTATAGGTGAGATATTGGGGTTTTTCTTTCTCAGTTTGGCGAGTTTCCGTTGGGCCTCGGCTTTTTTTTCGGCGACCGGTTTATACGGTTTATATCCGTAGTAATCCCACATCAGACTTTTGCCTCCAGTCTGAAGAGTCTGGCGAGCGCCTCGTTGTCCATCTCCGTGATCCATGTTTCGCCCGAGGACGCCATGACGTCGCCCGCGATCTTTTGTTTTTCCTCCAGCATGGCGTCGATCTTCTCTTCGATGGTTCCGGCGGTGATAAATTTGTGCACCAGAACGTTTTTTTTCTGCCCGAGCCTGAACGCCCTGTCGGTCGCCTGGTTTTCGACGGACGGGTTCCACCAGCGGTCGAAGTGTATGACGTGATTTGCCGACGTCAGATTGAGCCCGACTCCGCCCACTTTCAGCGACAGCACCATAAACGGCGTGTAATTTTCCCCGTTGAAGCGGTCGACAATTTCGCCGCGTTTTTTAACGGGCGTCCCGCCATGCATGGACAACCCCTCGCACCCGAATACCCCTTCGAGGTATTTGGCTATCGGCGCGACTATTTCCCTGAACTGAGTGAAAACAAGTACGCGTTCACGTTTTTCCGCTATGGTCTCGCAAATTTGCGCAAGTTTCTCGAACTTGCCGCCTTCGGACGCGTCGAAGGCGTTTTGGCCCAAATACTGGTCGGGATGGTTGCATATCTGCTTGAACTTCATTATGCTCGCGAGGATCAGCCCCTTGCGCTCGATCCCCGAAGTTTCGTCCAGCGCGCGCTCTATATCCTTCACAAGGGCGCTGTACAGGACTATCTGTTTTTTAGTCATGCCGGTGAACGCTTTGACCTCGATCTTTTCCGGCAGATCGGAGACGACGGATTTGTCGGTTTTGAGACGCCGCAGGATGAAAGGGCTTACGATGCCGCGCAGCCGGGAATAGCCCTTGATGTCGTCCTTCAGGGCTTTGGTGAAATTTCCGAATTCCTTGGCCGTTCCCAGAAGGCCTTTGTTGAGGAAGTCGAAGATGGACCACAGATCGGACAGCCTGTTTTCGACGGGCGTGCCGGTCATGGCGATCTTCGAGGCCGATTTGAGCAACTTGACGGCCCGCGTCTGTTTTGTTCCGGCGTTTTTGATGGCCTGCGCCTCGTCCAGAATTATCGCGCCCCATTCGATTTTTTTCAGCGATTCCAGCCGGACCGCCATTCCGTAAGTCGTTATGAAGAGGTCGGCTTCGTCCGTATCCAGCTTGTCCCGGGCCGACCGTATGACTGCGTATCTGATCCGGGGAGCGAATCTGACGGTCTCGTTTATCCAGTTGCTCAAAAGAGACGCTGGTATGACGAGCAGCGTTTTTGTGCCTTCGTTTTCGCGCAGATATTCGAGCAGCGCCAATATCTGGACGGTTTTGCCAAGTCCCATGTCGTCCGCGAGCAGGGAGCCGAAACCCAGGCTTTTCATCTGCCACAGCCAGTTCAGACCGGTCTGCTGATAAGGCCGCAGCTTGGCCTGAAAATCCTTCCCGGCGGACAGATTGCTGATTTTAAGAGGGGCAAGCAGCGTATTCTTTATACCGGCCAGCCATTCGCCGTTTGTAATTTCAATTTCGGACGACTCGTCCACGCCGGACGCGGTTCCCATATTGAGCTGCATCCTCATCGCCTCCGCGAAGGTAACGTTTTGCATCCCCGCCGCCCTGTCGAAGGCTTCGATTGCCGCTCTGAGCTTGTCGTGATCCACCTCGACCCATTTGCCTTTGATAAAAGACAGCCCGTTCGTCATGGCAAGGAGAGCTTCGGCCTCGTCCCGCGAGATGCGGTCGCTTCCGAGGCAAATGGCCGGGTCGAACGACAGGAGGGCGTCCATACCGACCGCCGAGGGCGCCTGCCCCCCAACCGACACCGAGACGCGGATACTTCCCTGTTTCCTCCACCAGTTCGGGATGCGGCAGACCACGCCGCATCCCTCATAGAGAGGAACCTCTCTGAGGAACGTATACGCGTCGCCGGCGTCGAACCTCAACGGAGAAAACAATTCTCCGCTTTCCACCAATCCCGAGATGAATTCGCTGGCCTCGGCCGTCTTGCTGACAGCGGACAGAAGGGCGAGAAGTTTGTCCTGCTCTCCCCGGTATTCTATCAGCGCGTTTTTCAGCGGAAGGTGGCTTACTTTTTCCCTGCTGCCGGTGCTGTATGTGGATAAAAAAGCAAACGGGGAGTCTCCGTTTTTATTTTCCACGAGATGGAAGAACACCCGTCCAACCACGTTTATATCCGAATTTTTGCCCCGCAGATACTCTTCCACGGTGCACGAGCGGTCCGCCATATCGTCGTCGAAAACGCCGCCCAACGCGCGCCATACTCTGTCTATCCAGTCAGCGTCCACAACTTCGATTCCGATGGCGTACGGCGCGGCGCGAAGTATGCCGAGCTTTGTCTCTTCTGAAACAGGGGATGATTTTCTCGTGATCTCTATATCGCTGTCGCGGGACAGGGATTCGGCAAAGAGGCCGGAGATATGGCGCAGATAAGCGAGAGACGGGGAATGAAGCGCGTTTTTCGCCGTAAAGCCGAATTCGAACAGGGCTTTGAATTTATCGCGCGCGAAATCATCGATCAGGCTTTGCTCGAAAAAACAGTTTTCATTCGGCGCCGGGACTCGGTCGAGCGTGAAGCCGTCCCGCGTGAAAATCGCCGCAATCTCGTAATATGTCATGACATACCTCAGAATCAGCCTAATTCGGCGATACCGCCAACGCCAAACAAAGCCGGTTTGATTGTGAGTTCCGGCCCGCGGGGCGCGCCGGTTTTGTAGTCCGTGACCTCTATTATAACAAAGAAAGCGCTTATATAATTCAACAATTCCCTCTCGCGCGCCGGGATATTTTTCGGGCGGCGGCCGGGTTTTCTTGATATAATTTGTTTGTTCGGACTTTCGCCGCTCGAAACGTTTGATTTTTCTCTCAAGGGGGGATTTGAATGTATGACATAGTGACCGTCGGCGAGATACTGGCGGAGATTTTGACCGAGCGTACGAACCAGGAATTCACTTCGCCGGGTATATTGCTGGGGCCGTATCCCAGCGGCGCGCCGGCGATAGCGATCGACCAGGCGGCGAAAATGGGGGCCAGTACCGCCATAATCGCGCGCGTGGGGCGTGACGACCTTGGGAAACTCAATATCGACAGGCTCGCTTCCGACGGGGTCGACGTCTCGCATATAATCCAGACTTCCGAGAACACCACTGGAGTGGCTTTCGTCACGTATTTCTCCGACGGCAGCAGGCGTTTCGTGTATCACTTCGCCAAAGCAGCTTGCGGCGAGCTTTCGCCGTCCGACGTCGACGACGCGGCCGTAAAAAATTCGCGTTTCCTCCATATAATGGGCTGTTCGATTACGGGAAGCCCGTCGCTCGGCGCCAGCGTCATGAAGGCGCTCGACGCGGCGGTTGAAAGCGGCGTCAAAGTGAGTTTCGACCCGAATATCCGCCCCGAACTTCTCTCGGGCGGGATAATGACGTACTATCGAAGGATACTGGACGCGTGCGACGTGCTTTTGACGGGCAAGGGCGAGATGAAACATCTGTTCGGAGACGCGGACGGCGCGGTCGGGAAACTTCTTGGCGAGAAGGACAGGATAGTCGTGGTCAAGGACGGTTCCAGAGGCACGTCCGTCTATACGCGCGAAGAGGCTTTCCTCGCGCCGACGTATCCCGCGGACGAAGTCGACCCCACCGGAGCGGGCGACAGCTTCGACGGAACATTTCTCGCCCTGCTCTGCAAGGGAGAAAATTTGAGGACCGCCGCCGACTTCGGCAACGCGGCCGGAGCCTTGGCCGTGGCGAAACGCGGCCCGATGGAGGGAAACTCCTCGCCTTCCGCGATAGACGCTTTCAGGGCAAAATCGGGCGTCGCGGCCGTTGCGGACATCGTCAACCCTTATGCCGGTTAGTGTCTCGGCGAACATGGAGACGGTCTGGGAAAAACGTCCTGTCCTGAGCCCTTCGCTCATCTGTCTGGATATGTGCAACCTCCAGTCGCAGGCCGAGACGCTCGAACGCGCCGGGACGGACGTGCTGCACGCGGACATAATCGACGGGCATTTCAGCCCCAGCCTTCCGTTGGGGCTCGAAACGGTCAGGCAGCTCAAAAGCAGAACCGGTATGCAGCTCGACTCCCACGTCATGGCGACCGAGAACGATTATTTCGTGGACGAGCTTCTCGATATCGGCGCGGCGCAGATAGTATTCCACATCGAGACGGAGCCTCACGCCGATCATCAACTGAAGAAAATAAAAGAACGCGGCGTCCGGGCCGGCGTGGCGCTGAAACCGGCGACGCCGCTCCGCGAACTGGAATACATCCTCGAATATTGCGACAGCGTGCTTTTGATGCTGATAAATCCCGGATACGCCTGGAGCGCGTATGAACGGCAGGTTCCTTACGCTGAGCGGAAGATAAAATCGCTCGCCGACATGATTCGAGAGCGCGGGTTGAACACGGGCATAATCGTGGACGGCCGCGTATCGCTTCAAAACGTGGCGGATTTTACGGCGCTCGGAGCCTCTCAGTTCGTTCTGGGCAGCACGTGTCTCAAGCATGACGATCTGCGGGGCGGCATGGAAAAACTGCGCGCCGCGGCCGGCTTGGCCTGACCGGGAGGCGATGACTGTGACGGAACAGTTCGGCGAAAAATACCGCGGATACGCGTCGCTCGTTCTGGACGAAAACGCGGCCGCGCTCAGGCATATAGATCCCTCTCAGGTTGAGATGCTGGTGAACGGTATTCTGGACGCCCGCAAAGTATTCGCCGTCGGAGTTGGGCGCGTGATGCTCTCGCTTCAGGCTTTCGTGAAACGCCTAGCTCATCTCGGCGTCGACGCGCATTATGTCGGCGAGATAACGGAACCGGCGATAACGCCGGACGACCTTCTGATAGTGGCCTCGGGCAGCGGGGAGTCGATATTCCCGAAGGGCATTACGCGGAAGGCAAAAAGCCTCGGCGCGAGAGTCATACACATAGGCTCGAACGCCGAAAGCGGCATAAAACCTTACTGCGACGGCATGGTGAGGATACCCGTGCGCACGAAATTGGCCCTGCCGGACGAAATTCCGTCCGGACAGCCCATGTCGTCGCTGTTCGAGCAGTCGCTGTTTTTGCTGGGAGATATAGCCGCGCTCGCGATAATAGACAAAAAAGGCCTCGATATATCCTCGTTGTGGGAGTATCACGCCAATCTGGAATGACAGGCGGGGTGTTTCATGAAACTGCAGGTGGCTCTGGATTATCTTTCGATTGACGACGCGCTGAATACTTTGGCGGAGGTCGCCCGTTTCGTGGACATAGCGGAAATAGGCACTCCGCTCTTGCTTTCACGCGGAGCCGAAGCGGTACGGCGCGTGAAGGAGGCGTTTCCCGCGCTCGAAGTTTTCGCCGACGCCAAAATAATGGACGGCGGCGAACTGGAGGCCGAGATGCTGTACCGCAACGGGGCGGATTTCGTCAGCGTCATGGGCATAACGAACGACGCCACGGTCATGGGCGTCGCCAGGGTGGCGCGCGCGTCCGGCAGGCGCTTCATGGCGGATATGATGCTGGTCCGCGATATCGCCGAAAGGGCGCGCGAGCTGGTCGAAATGGGAACCGGAATCCTGTGCGTCCATACCGCTTACGACGTGCGCGACGCGCAGGCGAGCCCGCTGTCCGAACTCCACGCGTTAAAACCCTTTTCGGGGAGGGCGGAGCTTGCCATAGCGGGCGGGATCAACGCGAAAAATATCGCCGACGCGTCGCGGGCGGGAGCGGATATCATAGTCGTCGGCGGGGCGATCACCGCGTCGCCGGACAGAGCCGCGTCGGCGGAAGAATTGCGCAAACTCATGGAGGCTGGCCGATGAAACACGGAGTGACGGGATTTATGCGGCAGGCGCTCGCCGAACAGGCCGATTTGCTCGGCATGGTCGACGACGCTCAGATAGACGCGGTTGTGGACATGATAACCGCCGCCCCTAGGGTTTTCGTTGCCGGCGTGGGCCGTTCGGGAAACGTGGCGCGGTGTCTAGCCATGAGGATGATGCACATGGGCGTCGAAACCTACGTCGTCGGCGAGACGGTGACGCCCGCGATACAGGAGGGCGACCTGCTGCTGATTTCTTCGGGTTCGGGGGAGACGGGGGCGCTTTTGAACTACGCCTCCCGCGCCAGACGTTTCGGCGCGAAAATCGCGCTGGTCACGATATTCCCGGATTCGAGTATCGGAAAAATGTCCGACGCCGTGATCAGGCTGCCGGGCGTCACGTTCAAGAGCGACGCGCCGCCAACGACGAAATCGTCACAGCCGCACGGCGTATTGTACGAGCATATGTCGTTCCTGCTCTTCGACTGCGTGATTCTCGCCCTGATGGACGCCCGCGGTTTCGACAGAGAACGGCTTTTCGACCGGCACGCGAATCTCGAATGAGAATCGCGGCTCCCCGGCGAACGCGATAGCCCTAAACTTTTCCGAAGCCGAAATCAAGCCCTATTCGGTCTTGAGAGTCATGTCGGAAGCGCCTATCAGATGTTTTTTGCGGAGCGCTTCCGCGAAAACATACGACATGACGGCGGGAAAGACGAAGTGAAGCAGGATTATTCCAGGCCAGGCACCCTGTCTCATTACGGTGAACGTCCCAACCTGGCCCACCAGCCCGCTCGTTCCCATGCCGGCGCCGACGCTGTTGTTACGCATTTTGAAAACCATCGTCCCCACAGGGCCGAGAATGGCCGAAGCCAGCGTCGGAGGCAGCCATATCCAGGGGTTTCTTATGATGTTTGGCATCTGTATCATGGAGGTTCCAAGTCCCTGCGATACCAAGCCGCCGACGCCGTTCTCGCGGAAACTCATCGCGGCGAATCCTATCATCTGGCACGAACACCCAACGGTAGCGGCGCCGGCGGCGAGTCCCGACAGGCCGAGCGAAATGGCGAGGGCCGCGCTCGAAATCGGAAGGGTGAGAACCACGCCCATCACGGCCGAGACAATTATGCCCATCATAAAGGGATGGAGAGTCGTCGCGGTGTTTATCACAGCGCCGAGCCAGTTCATCAGTTTCGCGGCGTACGGAGCGAAAAAAACGCCCGCGAGCCCGCCGGCGATTATAGTCCCAAGCGGAATCAGCAGAATATCTATGCTTCCCTTGCTCTTGCTTTGAATCATCTTGCCGGCTTGAGCGCCGACGACCGCGGCCACCGCCGCTCCCATGGGCTCCCCGACAACCGGGGAAGCGCCGCTGAAAGTGCCGGCGCCCACCGCGCCCACCACGAGCACGGATAAAATCGCCAAAGGGGGAGCGTCGATGCCGCGCGCCACCCCGGCGGCTATCGCGGGCCCCATCATGTACTGCGCGACGGTACCCAGCCTGACGAGCAGTTCTATGCCGGCGTACGTCCCAATCTGTTTCAATATCAGTCCGACGCTGAGCGAGGAGAAGAGCCCCAGTCCCATTCCGTTGAGCACTTTTACGCAGTAGGAAGAATAGTTCCCCGTTCCTTTCAATTTCCGTCACCCATTTCGCGGTTTCCATGCGGCCGCTAGATTTATATTTACATTATAGCTCATACAACGTTAATATTAAATAATTCATGGCCTCGTATCGGTCTGTGCACGGCGCATTGACATTGGAATTTTTTTGTAATAGGATGATCCACATAATACGAATGAAGTCATAACTTTATTGGAGGCTTTATGCGCTATCTATTCTTCGTTCTTCCGCCTCTTTTGTTTTTATATGCGATAGTTTTTTTGTTCATTGGCTTAAAAGCAATGATCAAAAATAAACCTTCTGTTATTAACTCAAAATGGTTATTTGTAATGATTTTCTTTTCGGTGCTGCCATACGCGATACATAGCACAATTGATTTGTTTGAGTATGGATTTAAGGGTCCATTTGGTTTGATACTTTCAATAACACCTATATTGTTTATTGTATATGTGGTCTTCTTTTATTTTATTATAAAGGGCTATAGCATATACTGCGTAAACGATATAGATTTTAGAGAAGCAGTCATTTCTTCATTAAATAACGCGTCGGTAAAATTTGAGGAAAAAATGAATAAAATCGAACTTACCGAATTAAACAATGAATTGAGTATTGCCTTTACGTCATGGGTAGGAGCAGGGATGATAAAACTAAAAAACAAAAAAGATAAAGTAATTTTCATAAATATTATAGACGGCATTAAACAATTTTTCAAAGAAAAAAACATAAAAGCCAAAAAAATGTTAGCAATATTTTATGTAATATTCGGCATTTTTTTTATTATACTCGGTGCGGGCAGTGCAATGCTTTTTTATAAATAATATATGTATTGCTTAGTTTTAATGGCAATACTCAAAAAAAGCCTTCTGTTATTAACCTAAAATGATTATTCATGATGATTTTCTTTCCTATAATGTCACCATAATACGGGCTTAAGCTCGCGCTTGAGGCGAAGAAGCTGAAAAATTCGTTGAAAACTGTAAAGCGACCGGAGGAATAATATGAACGCGCAGATAGATCGGATTATCGCACAGCATGGTTGTATCGATTATAAATGGATAGTTCCTCAACACCATAGAATTGTCTCAAGATGGGTCAGATTTCACTGTGAGTTTGGCTGTAAAAATTACGGAAAGAACGGAAGCTGCCCTCCCGCTGTGCCTTCTGTCGAGGAATGCCGTAAAATGATTTATGAAT
>JAISDQ010000240.1 GCA_031264605.1 Synergistaceae bacterium
ATTTCCCGCTCCGCCTCCGGAAATGGCGATTCGTCGGCCAGAGGCGCTCCTACGGCCGGCGAATCGGCCCTGGGGGCGGGCGAGACCGGGATTATCTCTTCCCGAGAGGCAAACGCGCCACGAAAGAGGGCCGTTACGCAGAACACGGACGCTATGCAGATTATCCCGGCGATCATGAAAACCCATTTCTTGACGTTGTCACTCATGTATATCATACCAGTTCTCCTTCGAGACACCACGGACTGGAGCCGATGACGCGAGCCTCGCGGAAAGTCCCCGCCATTTCCAGCGGAGCCCGCACGAGCACCACCTTATCGGTCGCGGTCCTGCCCTGAAGCATGCCCTCGCCTTTGGGCGCGGGTTCGTCCAGCAACACTTCGTACGTCTTACCGACCATCGAGGCGTTGATTTTTCGCGATATCTCGGTCTGAACGCCGTTCAGCCTCACGAGCCGACGCGCCCTTTCGGCGGCCGGAACCTGGTCCGGCCGGCTCGCGGCCGGCGTGCCATCCCTTGGAGAATAGGCGGCGGTATGGGCGAGGTCGAAACGCAGCTCCCCGAAAAGAGCGACCGACTCCTCGAAGTCGTCCTCGGTCTCTCCCGGAAAACCGACTATCAGATCGGTCGTGATGGCCGGCTCAGGCAGGGCGGCCCTGATCCGGCGAACGAGGGAGACGTACTCGTCCTTGGTGTAGCGCCTGTTCATTTCGCGCAGCACCCTGTCGCTGCCGGCCTGCACTGGGAGGTTGATCGAAGGGCATATGTTGGGCCTGCTTCCCATCACGTCCAATATATCGTCGGTGAAATCCGACGGATGCGACGTAGCGAAACGGACGCGCCTCAAACCGTCGATGGAGGAGACGCCGTTCAACAGCGACGCGAAACGCCCGCGCGCGCCGCCGCCAAAATCCTTGCCGTACGCGTCCACGTTCTGTCCCAGCAGCGTTATCTCCACCGCGCCGTTTCGGACGAGCTCGCGGGCTTCGTCCAGGACGTCGTCCGGAGCGCGCGAGGCGAAGCGCCCCCTGACATACGGCACTATGCAATAGGCGCAAAACTGGTCACACCCGTTCGCCACGGTGACATACGCCTTGTGCGGATTGCCGCGGCTTCTGGGCGCGCATGAGATGGGGCCGGCGGCGCGCGTTTCGGAACCCGCGACGAATCTCGCCCCAGTTTCGAGCGCCCTGTCCATGGCGTCCGGCACAAGGCCCATGTGAGCGGGCCCAGCCGCCACCGCGATCCACGGGAATTTACGCGCCAAATTGTCCCCAAGACGGGCCGCCATGCACCCTAGGAGCGCCAGGCGCGGACGATGGGATTTTTTCCATTTTTTACCGAATTTTCCGATTTCGCTCGCCGCCTTCTGTTCGGCTCTCTCCCTCACGCTGCAAGTGAGAAAGACCACGAAGTCCGCGCAGTCTTCGCTTTCGGCTTCTTGCCATCCCCGCGACAACAGCTCTCCCCGAAGTTTGTCGCCGTCGTAGACGTTCATCTGGCAGCCTATCACCCTGATGAAAAAACTTTTTTCGATCAACGCGTTTCTCTCCTGTCATAAAGCTTCCTATGTGATAGTATCATATAAAGACTACGCGCATAAAGGGGAGTTGTATATGAATTATCGCTTATTTTGTCTGACGGCTTTCTTTTTAGCGGTTTCATCGGGGGCGGCGGCCGGCGGCGCGCCCTCGCTCCCGGAGATCGAGGGCTGGAAATGCGGAGAAACCGCCTCCGCGCGCCTGGAGGCGTTCGAAAAAGATTACGGTTACTTCGAGAGAAGGGATTACAGAACTCCGGGAGGCATGTCGTTCGAAGCGGTACTCACCGGCGGCGCGGGGCCAAAATTCTTCAATCAGCCTCCGGCGGGCGTGTCGGGCGGCGCGGGGGAAGCCTCGTACGAAATAATTTCGGTGAACGGGTACAAAACTTCGCTGGAATACGACCCGCTTGTAGGCCTCGCCCTTTCGGTAAACGCTTTCGACAAAAATTACACCCTCACTCTGGAGTGCGGCCCGTTCGAGACGAGCGGAGACCTGCTAGAGTGCGCCAGAACTCTGATCGGCGAAATGGAAAAAACCGACCCGGACAAAACTCCCGAAGCAGTTTTATGACGCGCGAAACGGCCCTCGCGGCGAGGCTCGAAGAGACGGGGCTCAAAGACAAAAAAATTGGGGCGGCGGCAGCGCGAACCCCAATTTTTTTGTCTCGCCGCAGACCGTCAGGCGTTCTCGGGTTCGAACATATCCTTCGACACGCCGCAAATGGGACAAACCCAGTCATCCGGCAAGTTCTCGAAAGGAGTGTTCGCGTCGACTCCCGAGTCCGGGTCGCCCGCGGCGGGATCGTAATTGTAGCCGCAAACCGTACAGACGAATTTCTGCATATTTTTTCCCCCTTAATCGTCTTCCCGATAAAACTAAAATACGCACACGATTATATTATCTTATCGGGCGAATAGTAAGGCCATCAGATCGGAATGGTACCTCAGAACCATATCATCAGCGAAAATAGTCTCGCCCTTTTATGAGGTAGTCCATCCCCGACCAGACGGTGAGAATCATGGCCGCCCACATCACGGGCATAGCGCCGGGAATGTCGAAGATCATCATCACAATCGCTATTATCTGGCTCACTGTCTTGGCCTTGCCGCCCTTAGAGGCGGCGATGACAGCGCCCTCCGCGGCCGCCACCATCCTCACCCCGGACACTATGAACTCGCGTGAGACGATTATCACCACTATCCAGGCGGAAAGACGCCTCAATTCCACCAGCGACACCAACGCGGCCACGACGAGTATCTTGTCGGCTATGGGGTCGATGAATTTTCCCAGATTTGTCACGATGCCCTTTTTTCTGGCGAAATATCCGTCCGCGGCGTCGGTTATGCTCGCGACGATAAAAACTATGCCGGCTATTATGTCGCCTATATTGACGATGATCTCCCTGCCCGCCGTCCTGACCTCGAAAGTTCCCAGGCCGCGCACGGTGAGGAAAACCATGACAAGCGGCGCGAGAAAGACCCTCGACAAGCTGAGTATATTTGCTATATTCCACGATGATTTCATTTCATGTCCTCACGATATATTATCCGGCCACGCCGGGATAAGGAAAACCGAAACTTGTTTCATTATACATTAAAAACGCGGACGCATATTTGCGGGTTTATGCGGTTCACGAGTCGCCCGTACCGAGCGCGCGCCGGGAAACGCCGGTTTTTCAGGGCGGTTTTTCGCGGAGTAAAGAAAACGGCGGAAATGGATTCGGAACGCCGAAAGCGTGTATAATTTGTCCCGGTGATTTGTAACTTTTATAATCATCGAGTTCGAATCGAGATAAAGTCCCGGAGGTTTGACACAGGGCCGGACCGCGGCGGAGGGGGGAGAAGTTTCGGATTGCCAAAGCGCGCGTATATTCTTCAGAGCGTCGTTCCGTTATTTTAGTAATA
>JAISDQ010000202.1 GCA_031264605.1 Synergistaceae bacterium
AGGCTACGAGAAGCGCCAGCTCAAAAACGAGGATTTCAGCGACGACACCGTAGACGCCGGGGATGTAGGCGCGGGACGCTGCGTCACTGTGATCTACGAATTGACGCCTCCGGGCGGGGCGGACGGGGCGAACGGCGCAAATATACCTGAAAGCCGCTATCGGAGCGCACCGCCTCAGGGTGATAAGACAGGCGAGACCGCGTATCTGCAATTTCGCTGGAAGGAGCCGGACGGCAACACAAGCTCGCTTGCGGCGCTGCCGGTTTTAAAGAGCGAGTCGGCAAATTCCTTCAACGCCGCAGGGACCGCTCTGCGCTTTTTCACCTCCGTCGCCGCGTACGGACAGAAGCTGAGGGGCAACCCCAACCTGGATAAAACCGCCTGGAGCCAGATCGAGTCGTGGGCCGAGGCCTCCAGGGGAACGGACCCCTACCGGGCAGAGTTCCTGAACATCGTAAAACTGGCCGACGCAATACCCGCCGCAAAGTGACATATCCCCTGCCGGATGACGTATAATCATTGGGGCACTGAGGAGGATATTCCAGGGCTTGGCAGGTTTATATGCGGGATATTTAAGAAGGCTGATTTATATAGAGGGGCCTAAAGAGGGGAGATTGAAACCCTTGCGGAGCCTTGGCTCCCTAAACGGCAAAAATGCCATTTAGGCGAATTGATCAGCGTTTCTTTAAGCCGCTAATCACTATTTTACGAGGGGCGATTGAATGCTTCGTAGAATTTTAATAAACAACTACAAACTGTTTGAGAACTTCGACCTGGAGCTCGACGAGGGGATCAATCTCGTCTGCGGGCCGAATGGCAGCGGAAAGAGTGCTCTGTTGGATTTACTGTACGCGCTCACGCGATTTTTGGCGATGCCCCATTTCTCCGAGCACGTTTCTTTTTCCGTCGAAGAAGCTTTTCCGTTTGGCGTTTTTCGCAGGTGGATTTCACAGGAGTCAGGATACGGCGATATGGAAGTGAAGGTCGAGATAGACGATACAGGCGGCGGCGTGTTTTTTTATGATTTGACGATCCGTTACAATTTCCTCGAACGTAAAAACCGCGTCGAGAAAGAGGTATTGACGTATAAAGGGAAAGAAGTTATCGAATTCCTTGAAGGTTCCATAAGTATGTTCACTGACGATAAGAGGCAGTTGGCTTTCAAAAGCGACTGGAACACGTCCGGCGTAGTTATTGGTTCGCCAAACAATAGTATCGTCCGCCGTTTCGGGGAGATGGTCTCGCGAATAATACCCCTTCATATAGTCCCTTTCGCTATGAGGCAGGATTTTACTCACGGTTCTCGGGCATTGGGGAAACTTGGAGAGAATTTTCCAGCGTGGCGTTTTGACCGCATTATCAGCCAATCGGAAAAACAAAATTGGGTAATCGAGCAGTGCAAGAATTTCATCCCTGGGCTTGTCAGCATTAACAACCCTAAAAGCGGCGATATATACCGCTTGGCGGTTAGAGTTAATTTTGAAGGGAAAAACCACGATTTGCACTTCCAAGAGCTGTCGGACGGTCAAAAGGTCCTGATGGCGCTTTATTATATATTGGCAAACATCCCTGACCGCTCGACTTTGATTTTGGACGAACCCGAAAACTTTTTAGCTCCAGGGGAATTGCAGCCCTGGCTTGACGCGATGCACGATGCCTGGGAGGAAAGGGATATCCAGTTCATCGTAATCTCGCATAACCCCAAAACGCTGAACTGGTTTCACAACGAAGCGTTTATATTCCATGTCGGCGGCGAACCGCCGCGCGTCGTGTGTAATAAATACGGTGAAGGTAAAGAAGGCCTGACGCTTTTCAATAAACTCTGCGAGATGGAGTGGGCGGCAAATGAAGCGGGTTTTTGAAAGGTATCGTGTCTGGGTGCTTTGCGAGGATACCCGTCATTACAATTTTATTAGAGGTTTTCTCTCGTCCTGCGGCGTAAATGACCGAAAAATCCGCCTTTGCGCCGATCTTCCGGAAGGCAAAGGTTCGGGGGAGCAATTTGTGAAAAACCATTTCGCCGAAGCGGCTGGCAAATACGCTTTTTGCGACGAAAACATATTTCTCGTTGTGGCTGTCGACGCGGACGTAAACGATGTGATCACGATAGAAAGTGAGCTAAATGAGCTCCTAAATCCATATAGCGGGAAGCCTGAAAAGCTGATGATGGTCATTCCAAAGAGAAATATTGAAACCTGGTTCGAATGGCTGCCGCCGGAGGGAAACACCCATGTTGACGAGTCAGAGGACTACAAACAAAACCACAAACACGCGAAACCGAAAAAAATTGGCGGGGATTTCTTCAGATTATACGTGAAATCCATTGCCGCCGATAATAACAGCGAATGTGAACGAACAATTCCCTCGCTGGAAAACGCGTGTGGAAAATTCACGAGACTTT
This sequence comes from Synergistaceae bacterium, assembly GCA_031264605.1. Classification (GTDB taxonomy): domain Bacteria; phylum Synergistota; class Synergistia; order Synergistales; family Synergistaceae; genus JAIRKI01. The sequence goes on from JAISDQ010000202.1 coordinate 2,402, forward strand.
TTGAAACTCTCTCGAAACTTTGAATCGCGGTAGCACTGATTACCCAATCGCGAACGCACGCGTTCGCGATTAACAGCGCCGGACTTACACTCCGCTCTCTCCTTGAGCGGTCTATTGACTTTTGCCGGGCGAGGGGATATATATTTATCATAATATGACGTGAGCCCAGATGGTGATCGGGAAGCCGGAGGCGTAACGCCGAGAATCCGGCGCGGTTCCCGCCACTGTGAGCCTGACGAACCGGTGATTTGCCACTGATTTCGAGCTCGGATGCGAGCCGCGGATCGGGAAGGCGCCGGGGAGGATGAGGGGTAGCCAGGAGACCGGCCACTCTGGGCGAGTTCTCGTATCGGGCGGGGTGATCCGGCGGTTTGCCGGACATCCCGCCGGGTCCCGCGGGAGAACGGGGCGCAGGGTGGCGATGCGCCGCTGTTTGGCCTTTGGATCGTGCTCCCGCACGGTTCAATTTTTTTTTGTATGGAGGAATAAATCTGTGATAAGGACAATTCGCAAGCGGGATGGGAGACAGGTCGGGTACGACAGGGCGAAGATAGCGAACGCGGTATTGAAGGCGTTCAGGGCGACCGGAGAGGAGGGCTCGCTGCGCGAGGGGCCGGCTCACGAACGGGTGGCCGCGATTGTGGAGGAGAGGATAGAGTCCACAGGGCTGATAACACCCTCAGTGGAGCAGATACAGGACGTCGTCGAGGCCTCGCTGATAGACTGCGGATGCCTCACCACGGCCCGGGCGTACATGCTCTACCGCGCCGAACGCACCCGCGTCCGCGAGATGAAGGCGTCGCTCATGAAGACCTACGAGGACATCGCCTTCAAGAGCGCAACAGAATGCGACATAAAACGCGAGAACGCCAACATCGACGCCGACACCCCCATGGGCACGATGCTCAAGTACGGCTCTGAGGGCGCTAAGAAGTTCTACGAGATGTTCGTAATAGACCCGCGCTTCGTGGCGGCCCATAAATCGGGGGACATCCACATTCACGACCTGGATTTTTACACGCTCACCACGACCTGCTGTCAGATCGACCTAATAAAACTCTTCGCCGGAGGCTTCTCGACCGGGCACGGCGTCCTGCGCGAGCCGAACGACATCGCTTCGTACTCGGCCCTCGCCTGCATAGCGATACAGAGCAACCAGAACGACCAGCACGGCGGGCAGAGCGTCGTCAACTTCGACTACGCGATGGCTATGGGAGTCGCCAAGACCTACGCTAAAAAATACCGGGAATTCCTCACGACGTCGCTCTCGCTGCTCGCCCCAGACTGCCCGGAGGGGGCCGCCGACTCCGTCGCCTCGCGGCTCTCGGAGAAAAATCTGACTCCCTCCATGAGCGGCGGCGGCTACATCGAGGAGGAGCGCGCCGAGTTGCTGTCGGC
>JAISDQ010000241.1 GCA_031264605.1 Synergistaceae bacterium
GAACTCAGCATGGTTTCCATGTCGCTCGCCAGCTTAGCGAGATTCTCCGCGCCCTGCGTCATCTGGTCGGCGGACGCCGCCGTTTCGGCGACGCTTCCGCGGATATTGTCGCTCGCCGAAGCGGCGCCCGTCATCCTCTCCGCCATATTCTGCACGGACAGCGCTATCTCCTCGCTCGACGCCGCCTGCTCCTGCGAGACTGCCGCGAGGTCCTGCGTGCCGCTGGATATATTCTTGAGGTATGTCATCATATTGTCGATCAGCTCCTCGGTCTTCACCGACAGGTTTTTGGCTTCCTCGGACGTCTTCGCGTTACTCTGCGCGACCGTGACGATTTTTTCGAGGTCTCCCATGATGGTTTCGGCAAGAGTCGCGATATTTTTGGCGGCCGAGTTGCTGTCCTCGGCGAGTTTTCGGACTTCCTCCGCCACAACGGCGAAACCGCGTCCCGCGCTTCCGGCGCGCGCGGCTTCTATGGCGGCGTTCAGGGCGAGCAGGTTCGTCTGATCCGCGATTCCGCCTATCTGGGCGACGAAACTCTGTATCTGGCGCGTCCTGGAACTCAGTTCCTGGACGCCCTCCGCGGCTTCGGACGCGTCCTTCGCCACTTCCTCTATGCCTTTAACCACGTGCCGCACCGCGTCCATGCCGTCATCTCCGGCCTTCATCGCAGAATCGACCTGGCTCGCCATGTTCGTACCCTTTTCAGCCATGGCCTGCGCTCCGCCCGAAACTTCTTCAACCGCCGCGTTTACCTCTTCCCCGCTGGTCGAGAGCGAGTTGAGGTTCGTTCCCATCTCATCGATATTGACGCGGAAATTCTCCACCAGGTCTTTTGTCCGTTGAGCGAGAGACGAGAACCGTTTCGAGGCGTCCACGATTTTGCCGTTCGTATTGACGGAGTGCGAATAAATTGAACCCATATTTTCGACCATCTGATTGAGGTGTTTTTCGAGCGTGCCAAACTCGTCGAACTCGGTTATTTCTATCTTCTTCGAGAAGTCGCCGTCGGCCGCGAGCACGGCGAAACCGATTATTTTCTTCGTGATTCTGCGCAGATAACTCGCTACCATGACGAGCAGCGCCGTAGCTATCGAAAGCCCCAGTATCGGCGCTATAACGCTGTTGAGCACGAGTTTCGCTATAGTGCTTGCGACTTCGCTGTTGTCGAGCATGATGACCAAAGTCCAGCCGGTTTCAGGTATCGTCGCGTAGGATACCCGGTTCGATCCCTTGGCCGTTTTCAGCGTCGTCATTCCCTCTTCGGTTTTCAGCACCGTCCTTCCGAAATCGACTATATTCCGGTCGCTTTCCTCTCCGATTCGGTTTTCGATAGTTCTGGTGTCGTCGTAAAACGTTATGTACTCTCCTTTTTTGCCGAGGATGAAAGCCTTGCCCGTCTCGCCGACATAAATCCCCCTCATGGTATTTTGGATATCGTCGAGCGTCATGTCCACGGTGCTGACGCCGATCATACTTCCGTCGTCGCCGAAAAGCGGAACCGTTACGGTGACCAGCGCGGCTTTCACAACAGGCTCGTAGTACACGTCCGTCCAGAGCGCCTCTCCCTTCGATTTTCTTCCTAAGAGATAATAGTTCTCATTGCGGTAATCGACAGTATCGGCGTAGTCAGGCAAAAATATTATATCGCCGCTCTCCCGCTCCCTGTGCGTGTAGAGGCCGAATTTTTCCTTGCCGCCGTAGATATTGGGCTCCAGCCATATTCCGCAGGCAAACGTATTGCCGTACGTTTGATTCAGCTTTTTCAAAAAATCGGCCAGCTCGCCCCTGTCCACCGAGTCGTCATCGATGATATCGGCGTAAGCGGCCAGGCTGTACGCGAGCGTCTCGCTCTTTCTGAACTCGTTTTGTATGGATAGCTCGGTTTTTTTCAGCAGCTCGCTCATCTTTTCATTCATCTGGGCGTTTATCTGCTCCCACATCTGCCTGCTTATAATCGCCGCGAAGAGGATTATCGAGACGGCTATGACCGGAACGACGGAGATTATGATGCGCGACATTATACCCTTGAATTTCATATAGTCACCCCATTTTAAATAATATCAATATAACAGGTATTTAGCTTAATAATCTAAACTTAAAACCGCTAATCCTCCCCATAACAATTGAATATTTCGTTTTAGGCATTTTATCAGGCCGCGCAAAAAATTTAAACCGCCTAACGCGCAAGGGCGGAGCCGCGGCACATCGGGCATATGAGCTTGATATGTTGGGATTAGAGGATAAAAGACGCTTTCGGCGGAAAAGGCCGAATTTTTTCCCCGTAAAACCGCCCGAAGTTAACAGGGTATCCGGCGCTGGACGAGTGAACCGGCAGCCGCACAAATACAGGCGCGTTTTAAATCCGCTTTCTTATTGCCATTAAGATATTAATGTAATTACAATGCGTTTTGTGTTTAATAATAATTGCATTATGCCTTGTAAGGCCTTATTTTTTATAGTATAATTTATATATTACTTATAGTAATAAGCACAAAAAGAAAGGAGTATTTCAGACTGCGCTTTACACATTCAAATTCCCGCGCTCGAAGGAATTTACCAACGCTTAGAGAAATGTCCACGTATACGGCTCGGTAATTTACTCTCTGCGTCAAACGGTTTTAAGGAGAGAACGGCAACATGAATTTTTTAAAAAGATTGACGGCGTTTTTGCTGCTGGCGTCAATGACGTTTGACGCCTCGCTGGCGGCGTTTGCGGCGGATAAAGGTTTCAGTGTGACCGCCCCCCTGAAAAATGAAGTGGCCGTCGAGGATATCGACGCTCAGAAGGACATGCTCAGAAAGCCGAACGTGCTGTTTCTGATAGAGTCCACGGCGGCGATGGCGTCGACGACCAAGGGCGTGCTGCCTCAGGTATGGAGGGACAGTAGATGGGACGACTCCTACTGGGAGAGCGGCGATTGGGAACTGACCGAAAAGAAATTTGGGTACACGATTTACGACATCAACAGGATGATGGCGGATTTCACCTTCGGCATGGGCGCGCTGCCAACGGCCTGGAGAGGCAGGGATCTTCGCCCGGAGCGCAACCTGTACGGGAGAGAAATAGATGGAAGCAATAATTTCAAAAAAGGCCGGAATCTCAGCGAGGACATCGAGCTTAACCGGGACAATTATTACTTCCCGTTTCTGGAATCCGGAAACGCGCTGACGGGCGTCTACAGCGGGCAGGTCACGCCGCTGGAAACAGGATTCGAGAACGCTCCGGAGTTATGGCCGGACGCCGTCAAATTCGGATGGTATCAGGCCCTCTCGGAAACGAGCAGCGTGAATCACTCCACCAGCAGATGGCCCAAGCTGAAAATAGGCTACAAGAGCCAGATACCCCGCGTGACTAACGGAAAACCGGACTGGCGAAGCAATCCGACGTGGTTCAATCCTAAAGAAAAACTCCCCTCCGACGCCGGAATGAGGTTTGAAGGCGACGAACTGGTCGCGAATTATGATTATAGAGGAGCGACCGCCGCCGCGATTCCATATCCCTACGCGCTGGTGTTCAAGGATCCGAAATATTGGGCCGCCGGCTGGACGGGAGGCGCTTCCCCGTCAAGCGCTGACCTCGTGCCGAACGACAGCCGAATGTACCAGACGAAGCTGGTTCTTTGGAACATGCTGAACAACAAAGACCTCTTCAAAAACATCAGGTTCGGGATGGCGACTACGTTTCTTTCGCCCGCCAACGTTGAAATCGGCTCGATCGAGGGCACGCATTACGGATGGGACCAACCGCGTCAGGATATAAACGGAATTTTCAAGGTCGCCCCGTTCTCCTCGAATATCAGGACCAAGAGCTTTTTCAACGCGGCCGGAGACGTCTATCCCAAAGGCGCCGGCAAAAAGTGGTCGGAGTCCAACCCCGCGCGAGACAGCGTTCCGAACGGTTACAGGAGAGTGAGGTACGCGAACGGCGCCATGTATGGACCGACAACCGGAGAATTGGAGTCGTTTTTCACTATTCACGGCCAGTATTATCCCGTGTGGCATAACGCGACCGTCCACAGCAACTACGCGACGCTGCAAAGCGACAACTCCGAACCCGACGGCTGGTGGTCGAGATGGGACGTCACGAACAACACGGCCGGAAACCGGCAGGGTGAACGGAGCGACAGGCCTCAGTACAAGCTGATGAACCGGGCGTCGCTGCATCTGCCGATTTTGGAGTATGATCACAAATGGACCAAGGGCGGCAAAACCATAACTCACTCGGATAAATTCAGGATGTGGATAAACGGACTCGCCGACATAAAAAGCGCGGGTACGACCAAGACGTCGGCCGGCTCGAAAAGCAAAAATGACGAAGCCCTTTCCGAGGCCGAAAGGCGGAACCAGTTTCACTATTACAACGACCCGGAAATAGGCGTGGCGGGCGTATTCGCGCTTCCCCAGGCGATATTTCCCGATCCTGAGCCGAAGCATTCCGCGACGGGCAAAGAACTCAATCTGAGCCGCGAATATTACCTTTCCAAGGGTTGGATATGGTATTCGATGCGCGATTGCGATATTAACTACCGGGCGGACTACCGCCGTTACAGCGGCGAATTGGAAACAACGGGCACGCCGAGGGCCAGATTCAATTCGGGTTCCGGCGAAGCGGCCGGTTCGGTGCTGGATTTTTTCTCTCCGCCGATAAATTATTTTATCGGCCCGCCCGTCGCGAGGTGCGACGGAGAAGAGGGCTATACCGACTCGACGAGGAGGGTGCAGGTCTGTCATAACGGATCGGGCAGAGCGACGGTCAAAGCCGCCGACCTGGACGACGTTTCTTTCCCCATAAGGAGCGTGTGCGAGGACAACTGGCTGATCGTCATAGCGTCCGGAGCGGAACCCAAGATCGCCGATTCGTCAGTCTACTCCTACAGCGCGTGGGAAGCCGTAAAAAATCTTTACGACAGCACCGACGCCGCCGCGTCGCGCGACATGAACCTCCCGACCGGCCGCAGAAAAGCGGCGTACCAACAGGTGACGATGATGACCAAAACCCCGCAGGGAACCCGTCACCTGAAGAAAACTGACCTCGACAATCCGATCAGGACTTTGGTCATAGGCATCGTCGCGAACGAAAACGACCCTGGGGTCAGGAACAACGCGCAAGTGCTCGCCGAGGTCAGGAGAATGAGGCTGAACCTGGTGAGAATGGCCGTCGCCGGACAGGGCGGAGACGCGAGCAAGGTAGACTACGCCAACATGTACAACGCCCCGCATCAGCCGTATTTTGCCGACGACGCCGCGACGCTTCAGATAGCCATCCAAAACGCGCTGACGTCGGTTGGCGTCGCCCAGAAACCGCTGCGGGCCAAGGGATCCTTCGTGGAGATAAAGAGCGACGTCGACGGAAAGATAAGGGATTATCTGTCCGCGGGTTACAAGGTCGTGAACAATAACCAGTGGGAGGGCACGCTCAAGACGTACCGTCCGGTCATAGTGAAGGATTCCATAGCGAGCGTGGACGTCGCAAATTCGTGGGAACTCGGAAAAAAACTGAGGCATAAACGCGACGCGGGCGGACTGGACATAACGCACTGGGACAGCCCGTCTCAGAAATTCAAAACGCTGACGCCCGGCGAAGCGACGGCGCTGGATATTTTCGGCTTGAAGGACAGGCTCATCGTCCCCAGGGACGACGGCCGGCTGCCGTATAACGAGGCGCTTTATCAGTGGCTGCGCGGTTACGATTACTCGTATTCGAACGGCACGCTGTATCCGAGGGCGAACATGCTGGCCGATTTCGGTCAGTCGTCCGTCGCCATGGTCAATAAACCGAATCCGTCCGTGGATTCGCTGCCCGGTTACCATAATTGGGCGCAAAAAGAAAATTCGAGAAACAATCCGCCGGCGCTGTACGTTCAGACAAACGACGGGATACTGCGCGTGGTCGACCCGGAAACCGGGGACGCGAAGAAAACCGTACTTCTGCCCCCGACGCTTCTGCCGACGCGGCTCGCCACTTTAAAGACGACGCCCGCCATCAACGGCAAGCTCATGTGGATGGACGTGACCGCCGAAGACGGAGCCGACGGCGCGAGACGCTCGGCCGCGGGCTTTATATTGGACGGCCCGCTGAAGGTGAGGCATTTCGGCGGCATAGCGAAGGGCAATGGATGGGGCACATATCTTTTGGGAACGCTCGGCAGGGGAGGCAACGGGCTTTACATGCTGGACGTCAGCGATCACGGCGATCCTAAGCTCATGTGGTATCACGAAAAATACAAAGACCGCCTGATACTGATGCCTCCCGGCGCGGCTTCCCCGGCGCTCGCGACTTCCGCGCCGCCGAATTACGCCGGTTACGCAAAGCTGGGCTACAACAGCCCCGCGCCGGCCATGGGAGTCGTGATGGAGCCGGGCGGCGGCGCTAGCGGCACTCCTCGGACAAGAAATATAATCGCCCTGGCCGGCGGAACCCAGACCATTTTGGATCCGCTCCAAAACGGCGATGAAGGCGCGGTTCTGTTGGTACTGGATCCGAAAGACGGCAGCGTGCTGCGGGCGTTCGGCGGCGACTCCGTGGAACACGGTTTCCGAGTCGGCGGCGGAGTTAAAGGCGTCGCTCCCTATATGGGAATGATGGTCTCGGAACCGGCGCTTCTCAGGACGGACGACAAGGGAACCGGCTGCGCCGCGTACACCGCGGGCAGGATATACGCCGGAGACAACAGGGGCAATATATTCGCCGTTGACATGGAAAAAACGAAAACGAACGGCAGCGTCGAACATCTCGATCCGTCAAAGTGGGAAATAAAGACTGTCGCGACCCTTCAGGACAGCGTGCAGTCGGGGAGCCGCGGCGGCGGGAATTACGCGTTTCCCCACGGAACGGCGCTCGCGAAAGACGGCCGTAACGTTTGGATTGCCGGAGGAACTTCCGATGTAATCGCCAGAAAAAGAGACGTCAACGACCCGGGCGTTATCTCGAACGATACGCAGATGATTTTTGCCTTCAAGTCGTCGGACGGGGAGACCGCGCCTTTGGCGAGGAACGACCTCCAGGAGCTGCCAAAATCTTCCTTCAGCGGCGACGCGGCCATGACCCTGGGGAGAAAAGGCTGGTATATCAAACTGGACAGGATCAACGGCTTTGACGAGTACGTGTCCGCAAAACCGATGCTCGTCGGACGCACGCTAATTGTCCCGACTTTCACCACCACGAAGGCCGACATCAAGAACATAACGGACATTTGCAAGCCTTCCGGGAGAAGTTTGAGCGGATACAGCCGCATTTACGCGCTGAACCTGCATGACGGATCGGCGAATCTGTGGGTTGGGCAGACTCCGGACAGAAAAATGAAGTACATCCAGATAGAAGATTTAAGGATAACCGGCCTCACTAAAATGAATAACAACGGCAGCATATCGGTATTGGCGTCGTTCGACAACCTGAACGAGGGGAAATTGCCGGATATCGGCCAGAAAAACACGAAATACATCGACGTGATGGAGGCGATAGAAATCAAAATGCCCGGCGGTTCAAAGATGAACGTAATTTCCGGGGACAGCGCGGTATATTACTGGAAGATGAAATAATCTGACCTGATGCTAAAATATACTCATCGCCGTCAAGGCGAAATGAGGTAATTTCGGGGGATTGCCATGCGGCCTGTAGGACAGTTTGGTACTAAGCACAGCGGCGTCCTGTATTGGGCTAAAATGGCGAATTCCGAATACCTGAGTATCGTACGGAACGCGCTGACCCTGACGCTGCCTATCGTCATCGCCGGGGCAGCCGCCGTTTTCGTCAATAATTTCCCGGTTGAGGCGTATCAGGATTTGATGCGCGGTTTTTTCGGGGAGGGCTGGCGGTCGTTCGGCGGATATGTCTGGAACGGGACTCTGGCTGTTCTGTCATTTGTCACGGTATTCACCATAGGTTACAGCATAGGCGAGCGCCATAACCTGAAAAACCCGATGGACGCGGTTCACCCCGTGATAGTCGGGCTGGTTTCCTTCTGCTCTCTTTTGGTTCTCACCGAGCCCGCGCCGACCGACTTCGCGATCCCATACAACTGGGCGGGAGTAAACGGGCTGTTTCTCTCGATAATAGTGAGCACGGCGTCCGCCAGGCTGTTCATTAAATTGTTCGGTTTTCGCGCGCTGCGGGTGACATTTTTTTCGGAGGACGCCGGCGCGACCATGACGCGCGTCTTTTCGGCCATGATTCCGGTGACGATCGTCATAGGGTTGTTCGCGCTCTTCAAGGTTTTTATGGCCGCGATCGGGGTCGCGGACATCCACGCGCTCATATACGGTTTGATATCCCGCCCCTTCAAAGGGCTTGGCAACAATCTCGCGACCGCGCTGCTTTATAACTTCGTCAGGCAGATACTCTGGTTCCTGGGCATACATGGTTCCAACGCCCTGGAACCGGTCATGAACGAGATATACGTGCCGGCCTCCGCGGCAAACGCGATGGCGCTGGCCGCGGGGGCAAATCCGCCGTTTATTTTCACCAAGACGTTTTTCGACACGTACACTTCGATGGGCGGGGCCGGCAGCACGCTGTCGCTGATGGCGGCGCTTCTCGCCACAAAACGCAGGGGAAGCATGAACAGGCTGGCGCGGATATCGTTTCTTCCGGCTATGTTCAATATAAACGAGACGCTCATTTTCGGCCTGCCAGTAGTCCTGAATCCCATATATTTAATCCCTTTCGTAGCGGTTCCGATGGCGCTGACGCTTACGACATACGGCGCGATGCGCCTCGGGCTTCTGCCGGTTTTCGCGGCGGAGGCCGCGTGGACCACGCCCGCGCTTGTCGGCGGTTACGCCGCGTCGGGCTCAGTTTCCGGCTGCATAATGCAATTGATCAATATTTACGTGGGTTTTCTGATATACCTGCCATTCGTGCGAATAGCGGAAAGCGCTCAGAAATACAGATTCAGCGTGAAGTACGGCGAACTCCTGCGCGCGGGCGGAAACCCGGAAAGCTCTTACGGAGCCGCCCTGATGCGGCGTCCGGGCGAGACGGGTTCGTTATCGAGCGTATTGGTAAACGATCTTATGGAATCCATCAGGGAAAGCGAAAATCTGCTTCTGAAGAACGCGCCGGGCGTCATACTGATGTTCGACCTCCACTCCCGATTCCTGCTGGGAAGCGAAAGGGCGTCAGGGCTGCTGGGGTACGCCGGCGTCAGGGAGATGATGGGACTTCCTTTTGCGGAGCTGTTCGCTAAAGCGATGCCGGAAGAATGGATAGCCGCCGTCGGTGAAAAATGCGCGCGTGCCGTCGAGAATCTCGAATCTTTCAACTGGGAGGAAAACGTGACCCTGCGAGGGGAAGAGGATGTCGTATTCCAGATAATGATAACCCCGGCGGAGGAACGAAACGGGGTTTGCCGCGGCGTAGTGGTGGCGTTGAACGATGTCACCGCGTTGTCAAAAGCGCTGAAACAGGCTGAGAAGGCGAGCGCCGCGAAATCCGATTTTTTGTCCAATATGAGCCACGAGATGCGCACTCCGATGAACGCGATAATCGGAATGACGGCCATAGCGAAATCCGCGTCCGAATCCGCGAAAAAAGACTACTGCCTCGACAAGATAGAGGGCGCGTCGAAACACCTGCTCGGGGTCATCAACGATATTCTCGACATGTCGAAGATAGAAGCGAACAAACTCGAGCTTTCCGTGGCGAGATTCAATTTCACTAAGATGCTGGACAATGTTGTCAACGTGATAAATTACCGCGCGGACGAAAAACATCAGGAACTGGCCGTCCGCGTCGACGAAACCATACCGCGCTTCCTGATGGGAGACGATCAGCGCGTCGCTCAGGTCACGGCGAATCTTCTATCCAACGCGGTTAAATTCACTCCGGAGAACGGGATCATACGCCTGAACGCGTTCAAAGAAAGAGATGACGGCGGCGAGGTTATCATAAGGGTAGAGGTTTCGGACACGGGCATAGGCATAAGCCCCGAGCAGAAATCGCGCCTGTTTCGCTCGTTCGAGCAGGCGGACAGCGGCACTTCGCGAAAATTCGGAGGGACGGGATTGGGACTATCCATCTCGAAACGGATAGTCGGGCTGATGGGCGGCGATATATGGGTCGAATCCGAGCTTGGCAAAGGCTCGACATTTATCTTCACTTTCAGGGCGGCGCGCGTTCCGGAGGGAGATTATCCCAGCCAGCGATCGCCGGACGCGAGGAATACGCCTGGCAATGAGGCTGAAACTTACGAGGGATGCTGCGTTTTGCTGGTGGACGACGTAGATGTAAATAGAGAGATAGTGATCGAGCTGCTGGCGCCGTCGCTGCTGTCCATAGACTGCGCGGAAAACGGCGCCGAGGCGCTGGCGATGTTCGCCGGTTCTCCTGAGAAGTACGACGTGATATTCATGGATGTCCATATGCCCGAGATGGACGGGTACGAAGCCACCCGCAGAATTCGCGCGCTAAGCGCGCCCCGGGCCAAGACCACTCCCATCATAGCGATGACCGCGAACGTATTTCGCGAGGACGTCGAAA
>JAISDQ010000260.1 GCA_031264605.1 Synergistaceae bacterium
GGAAGCTCCGCGCTGGCGGAGCGGTACGCGAGCGCGATGGGTTCCCCGCCCCCGTCCGCCCAACTCGTAGCTTGGGGGCGCGCCTGCGGGGCGGCGGTCGAAAAGCTTTTCGGAGTCTCTCCCATAGTGATGAATACGCCTGATTTATCCGGTTTGATTGAGGCTTTGATTTCAATTAACTCCGCGTAATACTTTGCGGTCTACCCTCCGGCAAGATACTGTATTGCCTTGACATAAATACGAGTCATTGTCATGAGGTTTTCGACGCCCAGACACCCTGCCACCAGAACAAAATCCCGCAGTTCCGGCAACATCGTCAAATGTTTTATTTGAACCGCCATTCAGCCCACCGACCTCCCCGTTGATTATATTCAGGCATATTAACCATGTTTTATAATACTTGAGAGTTCCAGGTTCGTAAATATCATGCGGCATCCGCCGGGATTGGAATCAGTGCGGCTATAATATACAGAGCCATCGGCAGTGTATTTGTTGTTGGTGCGCAAAGTAATCTCTATAACGCTCAAGATACCTTTGTAACGATCCGGTTCAGACTGGAGAGGGTCGGCATGAAGATAAAAGACGTCTTTATAAAGGGCTTGATCCACTTGAGAAACATTCTCGCCTTGCTGTTTCTGTCGCTGTTTGCGATTTTGCTGGTATCGCTGGCGATCGGCGGACTTTCGCGATTCAAGCCCGTCGAATACCTGAGATATGATGACCGCGAAACCAGCTTGCGATTCGAGGTGTTCGCCAGAGAGAAGTATGAGGGGGCCAACGCGGTTTGGATCATATCCTATAAAGACGTCGGAAAACGCGAGCTGGTCATCCCCTCGGAAGTGACGATTTTCGGCAGGAGGTACGCTGTCGCCGGGATGAACGTGGACAGCTTCTCGCGCTCAAATCAAAAATCGCTCGAGAGCATAGTCTTCCCGGCCAATTTCAACGGCATGGACCGCGACGGATTCGAGCCGGGAACCAGCACCCTCAGGAAAATCGTCCTCCCCGAAGGCTTCAAGTCGATCGGCAAAGGCGCGTTCTATAACTCCCCATATCTGGAGAGCGTCGAACTTCCCAAGAGCTTGACTTCCATAGGCAAACAGGCGTTCGATAACTGTGGGTCGCTGACGAGTTTAACGCTGCCCGATGGCCTGACGGTCATCGGCGACGAAGCGTTCAGAAATTGCCGTTCCCTCGTGAGCATCGATATCCCGGACAGCGTGACATATATAGGCGATGGCGCGTTCAGTGGCTGCGAGTCGCTCGCCGGAATCTCCCTGCCCAAAGGCCTGACGTCCATCGGTGAAGAGATGTTCACTAACTGCAAATCTCTGGCGAGGGTCTCCCTGCCCGAAGGTCCGGTTTCCATAGGGTACAGGGCATTCGCGGGATGCGCTTCCCTGGCCGGTGTGACGATCCCCGCCGGGGTGAAATCGATCGATAAAGAGGCGTTTGCCTGGTGTGAGTCGCTGTCCGCCGTATCTTTGCCTGACAGTCTGGTCTCCATTGAAAATGAAGTATTCTCGGGCTGCCTGTCACTTGCTGAGGCCGTTTTGCCGGACAGTTTGGCGTCAATCGGAGACAAGGCTTTCTCGGGATGTGCGTCGCTATCGGCTGTTTCTTTCCCGGCCAGTCTGGTTTCCATTGAAAACGAAGTGTTCTCGGGCTGTTCGTCGCTTGCTGAGGCCGTCTTGCCGGACGGACTGACGTCCATTGGAGACAAGGCTTTCTCGGGATGCAAGTCTCTGACCGTTGTCTCTTTCCCGGACAGTCTGGCCTCCATAGGGAATAACGCGTTCTCCGGGTGCGATTCCCTGGGCCGCGTAGCTGTCCCGGGCGGCGTGAAATCAATTGGACAGGGCGCTTTCTCCGGCAATAAAGAGATGATCATTTACTGCGAGGCTAAATCCCCGCCGGCAGGATGGGAACCCGAAGGCTGGGACCCCAAGTGGAATCCGAACCGCAGCGCGGTATACTGGAACGCGGACGCCATTGGCCTCGTTCGGGCCGATAACGGTTTGAAATACATAAAATTTCCCAACGAGGATAAAGCTGCCATAATTATTGACCCAAGGGACGCGGTTACGCTTTCGATACCGCGGACGGCAGAGATCGGAGGCGCGCTGTGCGAGGTCGCGGACATCGTTTATGAGCGGTTTGACGAAGGAGCGCCGTTGCTGAAAAGCGTCTTTGTCTCTCCCGGCATTGAATATTCGGTCATCGAGAGAATCAGGAGATTGGGCAACGGCACAAACTTTCTCGTTGTTTATGGCGCGGCTGAATCGCCGCATCCGTACGGCTTGCTTCCCGGTGATGAATATGATTTCGCCAACATGGCGTACTGGAGGGTCAAAGAAGAGGATTTTTCGCAGGACGAGAACGGCGTTCAATACGTAAAAACCGCCCGTGGAAAAGCTATGGCGACGCGGTACGTCGGCTCCGCTGATTCGCTGTCGATCCCGGGGACGATCCAAATAGGCGGCGAGCCGTGCGTGGTGGAGTCCATAGGAGACGGCGCGTTTTTCAACAGCGAATCCCTCCTAAGCGTTTTCATCCCGAAAAGCGTGAAGTCGGTTTCACATTGGGCGTTCGGCGCGCCGGCATACACGGCGATATACTGCGAAGCGCCGGCGAAGCCGAAGCGATGGAACCTTTACTGGACCCCGCCGTTTGTATATTGGAAAGTCGGAAGCGGCGACTTCGCCCAGGACGAAAACGGCATCCAATATGTCAAAACAGCGGACGGGAACGCGACCGTATCGCGCTGCACAGGCAGCGCAGCCTCGCTGACCATACCGGATACGGCGATGATCGGCGGCAAACCGCGCAAGGTGACGGTTATCGGCGCATACGCTTTCGCGGACCGGGGATCGCTCACCAGCGTCGTTATCCCGGACAGCGTTCGGACGATAAAGGAATTCGCGTTCATCTCTTGTTATTCCCTCACGAGTTTGGATATTCCGGCAAGCGTCAGCTCCATCGGCGAGTACGCGTTTGCGGCCTGCGGTTCACTGAAGAGGATAGATATCCCGTCCGGCGTTAAAGAGATAAACAGGGGAACGTTCTCCGGCTGTGGGGCGCTTACAGAGATTATAATTCCGAACGGGGTCGGAAAGATCGGAGAAAACACGTTTTATCAATGCGATTCCCTCGCGGACTTGGACATCCCCGCAAGCGTCAGGTCTATCGGCGCCGATGCGTTCAGCTACTGCAAATCGCTGAGGAAGGTCGAGATACCGTCCGGCGTTAAAGAGATAAGCGCGGGGACGTTCATGAGCTGCGAATCGCTTGCGGAGGTCGTCATCCCGAACGGAGTGAGGAAGATCGGAAGCGCGGCGTTTTATGGCTGCGATTCCCTCGCGGACTTGGACATCCCGGCAAGTGTCATCTCCATCGGCGAGTACGCGTTTGAATACTGCAAATCGCTGAGGAGGATCGAGATACCGCCCGGCGTTAAAGAGATAAGCACGCGGACGTTCATGGGCTGCGAATCGCTTGAGGAGGCCGTCATTCCGAACGGAATGAGGAAGATCGGAGGATTAGCGTTTGATGCCTGCGCTTCCCTCTCCGACGTATTTATCCCGAAAAGCGTGGCGTCCGTCGGCGGGTACGCGTTCGGAAGCTGCCCGTCGCTTACCGTTTACTGCGGGGCAAAATCGAAACCTAAAGGCTGGGATGCCGAATGGAATCCGGACGGCAGGCCGGTACGCTGGAGCGCCGGCAGAAAAGACCTCGGTTCGTCGAAAACAAACTGACGCGCGCGCGGGGAATAACCCAAATTTCCAGCCCGTTCCATATCGAAAACGGGCTGGTGTGGATTGTCGTAATGTCTCGCTCTTCGTTTACAGTTTCAGTTTCCTGAACGAACGCCACTCGAAATCGAATCCGAAACTCACGGGGCTCAGCACCTCGAGGCCGCGCTTCGTCGTCCATCCTTCCGGCGCGGGCAAGGCCACGGCGTCTATTTTCATGCCTTTTTCGTAGTTCGGGTTTGTGAGAGGCTTTCCCGTCCCGGCCTCCAGCAGGCATATCAGATCGGGCGCGCAGACATATTGCGCTCCGTTCAGCCACGAAACTATATGCTCGTTTTTGAACCAGATTTTGAGTTCGTCGCCGGCGCTGTTCACGATTTTCATTTCCCCTACCGTAAATCCGTCGACCGTGTTCCACTCGAACGACTTTAATTCTCCTTTGAACATTGTCCGCCCGCCGCCAACAACCGCTACGGATTCAGCCGCGCTTTTTCCGGCGTCCAGCGCTTCGCGCCATGCACGGCCCACGCGCATAGCGTGCGAGAGCGCGCCGCGGATTATGGTTTTTTTAATTTCGGAGGCTTTGGCCGGGTGGTCGACTATCGCTATGGTGTTTTTGCTTGCCACCGCCAGCGCCCTCGCGAGCGCCTCCGCGCGGAAATCGTCGACAACCTCTGTCAGCACGGCGGCGTCTCCGAAAGCGTTCACCAGCGACATGGGGGTTATCGGCAGCCCGTTCACGAAGTACAGGGACATCTGCAAATCGGGAACCGCCCGCCCCGCCGCGTCGCCGTCGATAACGTATCTGTCCGATATCGCGGCGAGATAGAGGGGGATTGCCGTGTTTCCCCCGCCGAGCTCGGTCGATACAAAGCCCTTTATCCCGACGCCGAGGAAACGCTCCAACCGCCTGGTCGCCTCCACAGTCGGCTCTTCGTGTTTTACAGCCAGCCGCTCGTATTTTTTGCGTTCGTCCTCCGTCTCCGGAGATATGGAGCCGCAGTAATAAGGCGTGGCGAGGTAGTCTTCGTCCGGAATATCGTCGTAATCGGCGAGTTTGAAAGTTTTCCCGGCAAGCAGCGCTTTATCGGCGAGCCGCAGTCCTCTTTCGAGCGGCCCGCCTCCGCCGCACCCCATTATCGTGCATCCGTACAGCATGTCGTGTACGTCCGTCTTGTCCAAAATCTTCATTGCGTATTACACCACCTTGATAAGTTTTGTTCTTTTCAGGTCAGCACATCAGGCAGGAAACCTCATGCCCGTTTGCCAGCGGAACGGTCCGCGGGGCGATTTCCGCGCACTCCGGTTTTGCCATCGGGCACCTGGTATGAAAATGGCAGCCGGAGGGCGGATACAGGGCGCTCGGTATTTCGCCCGCGATCGCGCGCAAACCCCCGGCTCCCTTTTCGACGCTCGGGATCGAGTCAAAAAGCGCCTTCGTATAAGGATGAGCGGGCGATTTGAAAATGTCGGCCGTATAACCGCTCTCCACCACGCGGCCAAGGTACATTACGAATATCCTGTCGGCAAGATGTGAGACGACTCCGAGGTCATGCGATATCAGCAGATTGGTGAGTTTGAAACGCTCCCTCAGCTCGTTGATGAGTTTCAGAATCTGGGTCTGCGATATGATATCTATGGCGGAGGTCGGTTCGTCGAGCACGACGAGTTTGGGGCTGACGGCCAGTGAACGCGCTATCGCTATGCGCTGGCGTTCCCCTCCCGAAAATTCGTGCGGGTATAAAAAAGCGTGTTCCGGTTTCAGCCCGACGAGATTCAAAAGCCCGCTAACGCGGTCCAGTTGTTCTTTGGAACTTATTTTCTCGTGAACGGCCAGCGGTTCGGCGATAATATCCCTCACCAGCCATCTCGGATTCAAAGACCAATACGGATCCTGAAATACTATCTGAATCTTTTTTCTCGCTTCCCGCATAGCGCCGCCCTTCAAGGCGAAAATATCGTCCCCGTCGAAGACGACGCGCCCCTCCGTAGGCGCGTGGAGATGAAGGATAGTATTTACCAGCGTCGACTTTCCGCAGCCCGACTCGCCGACGATGCCCACGACCTCTCCGGCTCTCACTTTCATATCCACCCCGTCGACGGCCTTGACGCTCAATCCTTTCGCTCCCCGTTTCACGACCGGGAAATATTTTTTCAAACCCGATACAGAGAGAAGCACATCGCCTTTTTCCGACGAATATTTCGGGAGGGTCTTTGAAGAAGCGGCGATCAAAATTTTTGAATATTCCTCCGAGGGGTTGAACAGGACCTCGTTCACCGTGCCCCGCTCGATTATCCGCCCCTCTTTCAAAACGGCGGCTTTATCGCAAAAAGTAAATACGAGCCCGAGGTTATTTACGATGAACAAAATCGTCAGGCCCAGTTCGCGCTGTAATTCTTTGAACAGGAGCAAAATCCCCGCCTGAATGGTTACGTCGAGGTTGCGCGTCGGTTC
>JAISDQ010000283.1 GCA_031264605.1 Synergistaceae bacterium
GGCTGGCGGCGACGGCGGAGAAATATATGCGCATGTACGAGCGGGCGGCAACGCTTTCATAGAAGGAGCTGAGTGTCATGATCCAGGCTTTTTCCGCGTATACGACCGAGGTAGACAACACGGAACTCGCGGTGAGAGAACTCGTCGGGCGTCTCGATTGCGAAGGCAGGCTGCTGAAAAACACCGTTGGAATTATCTCATGTTTCGCGGATTTCATCGAAACGGGCGTCGTGAAAGCCCTGTACTCAGCGCTTCCGTTCGATGTGTTGGGGGTCACCACCATTGCCGGCGCGAGCGCGGGACAGTGGGGAGAGACCGTGTTGTGCGTGCTGGTGCTCACCAGCGATGACACGGAATTTGTCACGGGACTGTCCGGGCCGGTGCCGGAAGAAGATTCTTCCGCGCTGAGGAGCGCCTATGAAGAAGCCATGCGGGGCAGGGACGGCCGCCCGTCATGGATGCTGTGTTTCCCTCCGCTTCTTTTCAACGTCGGCAATGATTTCTTCGTAGAGAGCATGGACGAAATCACGGGAGGCGTGCCGATTTTCGGCGCTCTGCCGGTGGATCACAACGAGGATTACCATGAGTCGTACGTGATATTCAACGGTGACGCGTGGCGCGACCGCTGCGCGTTTCTCCTGTTTTGCGGGGGCGATGCGCCGCGTTTCTATACGGGAACAATTTCGGAGGACAGAATATTTCCTGAAGAAGTCACGGTGACCGCGTCAAAGGGCGATCTGATTCAGTCGGTAAACGGAAAACCGATAATGGAATATTTCACGTCATTGGGGCTAGTTCAAGATAAAAACGGCGGGATAGAGGGAGTCAACTCATTTCTCATCGTAGCCGACCGCCACGGTGACGCCGCTCCGACGATAATCTCCATATTCGCCATGACGCCGGAGGGTTACGCCGTGTGCGGCAGGAGGGTGCCGGTCGGCTCTACGCTTACCATAGGAAGGTTCTCTCCCGGGGATATCTCCTCGACGTCCGCCCTCGCCCTCGATAAAGCTCTCGATGAAATCCAATGCCGTACGGCGCTTATTTTTTCCTGTGTCGGCCGCTATTTTTCTTTGCTGTACGATCATTCCGCCGAAATGGAAATGGTCGTGTCCAGGATGAGGAACAGCGGCGTTTCTTATCTGATGTCCTATTCGGGCGGAGAAGCGTGCCCGGTGCGCAATGACGCCGGTAAACAGATAAACCGCGCCCACAGCAACATTTTTATCATCTGCGCCTTTTAAAGGGGAAGAGCGCGGCGCTATCCGCGATGACGCCGGATGTCTCGCCGCGGGGAAGGTGGTGGGATTCATGTTTCAGGAGAACCAGGACTGGCAAGAGAACCCGGGAATGGCGCCGGAAGCTCTAAAACAGGAATTGGAGGCCCTGCGCGGTGAAAACGAACAGTTTCGCGGGGAAAACAGACGCGGTGAGCGTGAATTGAAGCTCCTGCGGACGCAGCTGGAGCGCAACCGAAAAATGTCGGAGGCCTCCGCCAATTTAAACCGCGCCGCGGTGGCCAAGTACTCCGAACTCGACCGCTTCATCAACCTGATCATGCAAAATTCCCCCAACATCATACTGATGTTCGACGGGGAAGGCCTGATATCCTACTGCACCAACTCGTTTTTGCGCAAATGCGGCATCCCGGCCGTCGGCGTGATTCGCGGACTGCACTATCGCGATTTATTCGCGCAATACGCGAAACATGAATTTGTGGAGACAGTTGACGCGGTTATCTCCGACTCGTTCGAAAAAAACGGCGCCGTGAAATTTATCGAAACGGTGAATTTTGGCCGTGACGGCGCGGAGAGTATTTACAGCATACATGTCGCGCCGACAACGGACAAAAACGGCGAATCCAGGGGATTTATCGTGTTTTTCCATGATATAACTGAACTTATGGACGCCAAGCTTGAAGCCGATTACGCCAACGACGCCAAATCGTCCTTTCTGGCGCGAATGAGCCACGAGATGCGCACGCCGCTCAATACGATCATAGGAATGTCCGAACTCATCTCGCGCAAAGATATCCCCCGCAATATGATCGAGTATGTTTCCATCATTCAGCAGGCCGGAAACAATCTGCTAGTCATAATCAACGACGTCCTGGATTTCTCGAAAATCGAAGCCGGGAAGATGCGCGTCGTACCCGAAAGATACTATTTCGCCTCCATGATATACGACGTAGTGAACCTGACGCGCGTGCGGCTGCTGGACAAGCCGCTCGCCTTTTCCGTGAAGGTGGACAGCAACATCCCGGAACAACTTTTCGGCGACGAGATCCGCACGAAACAGATCCTGCTGAACCTTCTGAGTAACGCGGTCAAGTACACCGATTCCGGGCATATATCGCTAGAGATCGGATTCCGGGCTGAAGGAAACGGGCTCCGCCTCGAGTTCACCGTCACGGACAGCGGAGTGGGCATAAAGGAGGAAAAATTCGACAGGCTTTTCGAGGATTTTATGCGTATCGATAACAGAAACATGAGAGGCGTGGAGGGGACGGGCCTGGGCCTTTCCATATCGCGCAGCCTTTGCCGCGCAATGGGCGGGGATGTTTCGGTGAAAAGCGAGTACGGGCGCGGCTCGACGTTTACCGCTACGATATTGCAGACGACTCTCGCGGACAGCGGCAAAAAACTCGCGTCGGTGGAGAACGCGGCAAACCTCCGGGTGCTGATTTTCGAGGACAGGCCGATTTATTTGGACTCGCTCTCGTACACGCTGACAAACCTCGGAGTGTGCGTGGAACCGGCCCAAAGAATGCCGGACTTCACGGAGAAACTGGGAGGCGGCGGGTATGATTACGCGTTCGTCCCCTCAAAATATATCGCCGACAGCGTGTTCACCGTCGGAAAGAGCCAGTCGCGCACAATACTCGT
>JAISDQ010000004.1 GCA_031264605.1 Synergistaceae bacterium
GCCGCAAAAAGCGCGGAGAGCAACGCGTTGATAACCCACACGAAAATCATCTCCCGTAAAAGGCATAAAAAAACATTTCAATAATTGATCGATAATAAGCGGAACGGTTCACGCCGCGGCGTTGCGCCAACGGAATCGAATGGCCCGGCGGGGACATCGGGCCGCGTGAACTGTTTTACGCGCGTCAACGCGTCTAGGAAACTCCGGCTTTCAGTATTTCGTGCAGATGTACGACGCCCACGGGTTTTTTGCCTTCCACGGCAACCAGCACGGATATCTCCGCGTCTTCCATAACGCGCATCGCCTCTACGGCCAGTTTTTCCGGCAAAATCGTGCGGCACCCGCGCGTCATTCCGGCCTCGACGGGCAAGTCCATGACTTTTGTGCCCTCGCGTTCCATCAGCCTTCTGAGGTCGCCGTCGGTGAAAATGCCGAGCAGCTCGCCGCCTTCGCCGACTATTACCGTGGCCCCGTACCCCTTACTCGTTATCTCAAACAGCGCTTCACGCACCGAGGCCCCGGCGGGGGTCTTGGGCAGGGCGTCCCCAACTCCCATCAGGTCGGACACGCGAAGCAGCAGCCGCCTGCCGAGCGCCCCTCCTGGGTGGAAAATGGCGAAATCTTCCGGCGCTATGCCGCGCAATTTGGCGCATACTCCCGCTATGGCATCGCCGACGGCCATCTGAACCGACGTGCTTGCGGTCGGCGCGAGCCCGAGCGGGTCCGCCTCCCTTTCGACGCCAGTGTCTATCGCCACGTCGGCGTTCTGGGCGAGAGTAGAGCGAGGTTTTCCGGTCATCGCTATCACCGACGCCCCGATCCTTCGGAAATAGGGCAAGAGAGAGAGGACTTCCCCTGTCTCGCCGCTGTTGCTTATGAGGAGTCCCACGTCGTTCTCGCAGACCATGCCGAGATCGCCGTGCGCGGCTTCCGCCGCGTGAAGGAAAAAAGCCGGTACTCCCAGCGAGGCGAACGTGGCCGCTATTTTACGGCAGACGTGCCCCGATTTTCCCAGTCCCGAAACTACAACCCTGCCGCCGCACGACGAAACGATCCGGGCGGCGCGAACGATATCTACCCCCGTGCGGGAAGCCGCGGCGGCGATGGCGCGGGCTTCCTCCTCCAGAATCGTTTTGCAGACAATCCTCAGTTCTTCGTCGGTCATATCTCCGTGCGATCCGTTTCTCAAGCGTCTCACCTCCGTCATTGCCAGTCGAGGCCGGCAAAACCGCGTTCCCTCGACAATCTGTCAAAAGCGGCTATTTCATCCAGCAGACGGGGCATCGAACCCAGCGGAACCGTGTTGGGGCCGTCGCTCACGGCCTCGTCCGGCGAAGGATGGACTTCCATGAACAGCGCGTCGACGCCGATTCCGAGCGCCGCGCGGGCGAGGGGCAGGACGAAACGCCGGTCTCCGCCGCTCGCGCCGCCTTGCCCTCCGGGACTCTGGACGCTGTGGGTGGCGTCGAACATCACGGGAACTCCCAACCGTCTCATGATGACCAGAGAACGGAAATCGACCACCAGGCCGTGGTAGCCGAACGAACTTCCCCGCTCGCACAGCACGACTCCCGACGCGCCCGACTCCCGGCACTTTTGCAGGACGGACGCCATATCCTCGGGGGCCAGGAACTGCGCTTTTTTCACATTCAGCGGACGGCCCGTCCGCGACGCGGCGGCGAGCAGATCGGTCTGCCGGCAGAGAAACGCCGGTATCTGAAGCATATCGGCCACTCGGGCCGCCTGTTCCGCCTGGTGAGGCTCGTGAATGTCGGTCAGAATCGGAACGCCGGTCGCGCGCTTTACCTCCGCGAGCCATTCGAGCCCCGTCACGAGCCCCGGGCCGCGTCCGCTTCGTATCGAGGTTCTGTTGGCCTTGTCGAACGACGCCTTGAAAATATATCCCAAGCCGAGGTTAGCGCAAAGCCGGGACAGTTCCGAAGCGACGCGCACCCCCAACTCAAGCGACTCCAGCACGCAGGGGCCGGCCGCTATCACCAGCTTCTCCCCGCCTATGCCCAGCGTCGAAGCGCCTATTTCAGTATTTTTAGAATTTTCGTTACCTTGGAAGCCAAATGTCCCGGAATATGCCATCTTTCCCCGCTTTCTTCGGACGGACGCCCGCCGAGTTCTCCGTCAAACGGCTCGTATTCGCCCGCGAGCCAGATATTTCTCAGTCTTTCGAACAAATCGCACCTGGCGTCCCAGCCGAGTTCGTCGGCCGCGAATTCGACCACCGCCTCGATCGCCCCGGCGCCACCCATGATCTCTATGCCCGCGCGGGACATCGCGAGACGGCGCGCGGGATCCCGCAGCATTTTGACCGCCTCGCCGGCGAGCGACCGCGCGTCGGGCTGCACCAACATTTCCGCGTCTTTCAGCAGCTTCTTCTGCACGGCCTTCCCGCGTTCGATAATGGACAGCACCGGAACCCCCAATCCCGCCGAAACCTGGTTCGCCGTGCCCCCCAAACCTATGAGCAAATCCGCGCCGTACGCGGCGGAGGCTACGGAACCGGTGTAAAGGGCCGCCTCGACCCCTGGCGCGGAAATATATCCGTCGTCTCCAAGCCGGCAGCCGGTTTTCTCCAGCATCTCGCG
>JAISDQ010000020.1 GCA_031264605.1 Synergistaceae bacterium
AACAAAAGGAAAGCGGCGGCTACGGCAGACAATTCAACGATTGCGGCAATCGTTTTTCTTGTGTTCTTGAAAACGTATGCCAAGGAGCTTTCCCGTGCTCACGCAAATTATGCCGCAACTGTAAAAAATGCAAGGGTTTTTGTTCCTCTTACTATAAGGAAACTTGTCAGAGATTGAGCCATCTGTATCCGGCATTTCATATTTTATTCGCGAGATTTCTCGATTCGCTTGGGATAAAACGACGCCAAATACAAAGCGAGGCGGGATGGTTCGTCAACAAAATTGGCTTTCTGAGAAAACTATGCGATTATTATTCCGACAACGAAATGATGTATTTAGTAGTTCTCGCATATATTTCTCTTTTATCTCTTTTCATGATTATGGGCGCTCATTGGAGCGCGGGTATTTTAACGCTTTTTTTTGTTATCAATATAATAATAATCGAGGATTATGACCCACGTAAAGGCATTCTATACAAGGAATTTTTAAAAGGTAATCTATTGATAATGATAATTTACATTTTGTATTTAGCGGTCTTAAGTTTATTAATTTGGAATTGCTGAAATCAAAAAAACGACATGATAAGCGCGCAAATGATATGGTGGATATTCGCTTAATTGAGGTATTCGAGGATTATTCCGCCAATTACGACGACAAATATGCCTTACAAAAACAAATTGATAAGGAAATATACTTGAAAAGGTTTTAGGAGGTTAATCGAAATAAGAAGTACCGGGTACTCACGCTACGGGTCTGTCAAATAAACTGTGTGAAATATGAGTTATAACCTCGAATTACTCTTTGAAAGGTTTGGTATAATGAATCAAGAGCGTCTAAACAATGTCCGTTTGTACTGGCAGAAGGACGAGTTTGATAATGTTTCTTTCGTTCTAGTCTTTCCCGATGCTGGCGCAACTTTGAACTCACGCATACGCGCCGCGTTCGAGGTGAAGCTCGGAGAGCGGCGCGGTACTGTGGTCGAGGGGCGGGACGCGGAAGATTTATTCGCGCTCTACTCGCTCTACGCCTTCACTGACAAACTGGTTATCGGCTCGTTCGACCTGCCGCACGGACGCAAACTCCGCAATCTGCTCGACAGTGGCGTCGCGACGGAGGAAACGCTGATAAACGACGTGATACTGGGAGCGATGTAGAATGGAACAGCGGTACAAAGCCGAGATGATTCGCGTGTTGGACGCCCGCCTTGCCGCGCGGTCGTTCGACGGCCGGGCGGTGTTGCTGTTCGGGCATTGCAACGCGACTGAGGAAACGGCGGATTATCTGCTCTCGCGTTACGTAACGCCCGCCGCGATTCTCGACAACAGCACGGCAAAACAGGGACAGAATTACCGCGAAATACCGATAACGCCGCCCGAAATCGTACGGAACTACACCGCCGAAAACAGCATCGTCCTAATCGCCACGCGCTTCTTCGCCGAGATGTCGGCGCAACTGCGGCGGCTCGGCTATGACGGCGAGATCGTTCAGGTTGTGGAGTACAATTCGTTCGCTGAATATTCGCTCTCCGACGATACGCTGCGGCGAAAAACGGCGCGTATGATGCGCGGCGCGGAAACGCTCAAAAATATCCGCGATCAGTATCCCGCGCAACACCTCATAATCTGCCCGAACAAGGCCCTCGGCGACGTGTACTGGGCGATGGTGTTCCTGCCCGCGTACCGCGCGAAACGCGGCATAGGCGAGGTTGCCGTTGTCGTTGCCGAAGACGGCTGCCGCCAGGTCGCGGAGATGTTCGGCGCTGGGCGAATCGTGACGCTCTCGCCCACTGAGATGGACGAGTTCACACAAGCCGTTATCTACACCCGAGAGGACAACTGCATATTCGCCCATCACGACCGTCCATACACCGACAACATAATAAAATATCTCGATAAACATTTTATGTCGTTTATCGACTATTACCGTTTTGCCGTCTACTGTCTGCCGCGCGAAACCGAACCGGCCGCGCCGGCGAATTTACAGCCGTTCGACGGCGGCGGGACGCTTCAAAAAGGCCATAGCGTAATCCTTGCGCCGTGCGCGAAAAGCGTGACGCAGATGCCCGCCGCGTTTTGGGAAAATCTCGCCGCCGAGTGGGCTGCAAGGGATACAAAGTCTGCACGAGCATATACGGCGGCGAGACGCCGATACGCGGAACCGCGCCGCTGTCGCTCCCGCTGAATCAAATGTCCGCCGCCGCCGAGTACGCGGGCTCCTTCGTCGGCCTGCGCAACGGACTTTGCGACGTCGTTCACGCCGCGAATTGCCGTAAAATAGTTGTATTCCCCGATTGTTTTTACAGCACCACGCCGCATAAAGTCGCGGACTTCTTCGCCCTGCCCGGGTGGGAGAGCGTTGTATGCTGAACGGACATTGGGGCGGCCTATCGCGTTGCCGCGGTAAAAAACCGCATGTGAGATAATTTGCTATACCGTGTAAAAAATTTTATGTAAATTTGTTTTGCTGATATGATGAACAATCGCTACAACCCTTGAAAATATCGATTGAATTTCTGAAAACCGGTGGTATAATGAAGTCAATCCGCAAGCAAGTATTGTGAAGAGTGGGAAATCCCACTCTTCGTTTTTTAGCGGGGGTGGGAGAATAAAGTATGGCGTCAGGGCGTGTCGGCGATTTGAAAAAGACGGTTTGCGAACGGGTCGCGCTTCTCGGCTACGAATGCGTCGGGGTAGATTTTCGGAAGTCGGGGCAATCGGCTCGAATTACGATTTTTATCGACTCCGCGAACGGGATCGGACACGCCGACTGCGAACGGGTTTCGAGGGCTCTGTCGGATTTTCTCGACGAGGCCGAACGCGGGGGCGAGGCGTTTCTCAACGGAAAATATTTCCTGGAAGTCAGCTCTCCGGGAATTGAAAGGCCTCTTTACACCGAGGAACATTACGCGCGTTTCTCCGGAAAACTCGCGGCGGTCGACGTGAAAGGCCTCGGCAAGATAAAGGGGCGCATAGTTTCGTGCGCGGAAGGAACCGTCATTTTCGGGACTGACGACGGAAATGTCCGTCGCGTGCGCTTCGGCGACATAAACAAAGGCAGCCTCGCTTTCGACGAAGGCGCCAAGGGCCGGGCGCCGAAGCCGCCGCATAAATGAGGAGGGAAAGGGATTGCAGATTGGAAAGGATTTGATAAAGGCTCTGAAGCAGATAGAGACCGAAAAGGGCCTTCCGATAGAGATAATAGTATCGAGCCTCGAAGCCGCGATGGCGTCCGCCTATAAAAAATATAAAAACGGAGGCCAAGTCGTAGAGGTTCATATAGATAACGCGAGCGGGGAAATATCCATAGAGGAAAAATATCACATAGTGGAGGAAATCACAAACCCCGATTGCGAATGGACGCTGGAACAGGCCCGCAGCGGCGGAAACGAAATCATCGGTATCGGCGATTACGCGTACGTCGAGGTAAACCCCGAGAACTTCGGGCGTATCGCGGCGCAGACGGCCAGGCAGGTTATAATTCAGAGGCTGAAGGACGCGGAGCGTCAGATAATTCTCAACGAGTTCGCCGATCACGAGGGCGACATGGTCGTGGGGACGATTTTCAAGGCGGAGGGCGATCAGATACTGGTTCGCGTGAACGACAGAACAGAGGCGTTTATGCCAAAAGAGGAGCGCATATCGGAGGAAGCCTATTACCCAGGGGAGCGGATGAAATTTCTCCTCCTGCAGGTAAAAAAAACCACGCGAGGCCCGAGGATAATTGTTTCCAGAACTCATCCGTCCCTTCTGAAGCGTCTGCTCGAGCTGGAAATTCCCGAGATTGCCGAAGGTACCGTGGAGATAAAGAATATCGTGAGGGAGGCCGGAGCCCGGGCGAAAGTGGCCGTGCGGTCGCTGGACATGAACGTGGACCCAGTAGGCGCTTGCGTGGGCAACGCCGGCGCGCGCATAAAATCCATAAGCGACGAACTCGGGGGCGAGCGCATAGATGTGATAATATGGAGCGACGAAGCCATGCAGTTCGTGCGCAACGCCCTGTCTCCCGCCAAGGTGGCCAAGATAGAGCCGGTGCTTGAACAGGAAAAGTCGCTGAGGGTATTCGTCAAACAGGATCAGTTGTCGCTCGCCATAGGCAAAGCGGGGCAGAACGTCCGTCTGGCGGCGCGGCTCACCGGCTGGAAAATAGATATCAAGGTGCTCGAGCCGGAAAGATTGCCCACGCTACAGGACCTGTTCGACGATATAAAGAAAACGACGGGAGAATCGCTTTGGCAGGACCTTCCGAAGGATTGACCAAGCGGCGCAGGGCAAGAAAATGCGCCGGCTGCGGCGCGGAACGCCCCAAAGGCGAAATGCTGCGCGTCGTGCGCGCGCCTGACGGCGCGATTTCGATAGACGCTTCGGGGCGCGCGCAGGGAAGAGGAGCTTATATATGCCGCGACGCCGTCTGCCTCGACCGCGCGCTCAAAAAGAACGCGTTCGCGAGAGTTTTGAAACATCCGGTTGACCGCTCATTTTACGGCGAGGTCGCGGGGTTTCTCGAAGGTAAATCCGATGACGCCTGAAGCCGCGGGAAGGATACTCTCGCTTCTCGGGCTGGCGCGAAGGGCGCGCCAACTCGTGATGGGGCAGGACAGAATTTTTGGCGCGCTGAAGAGCGGGCAAAAACTGCGGGCCATAGCGTCGGAAGATTGCTCGCAGAACGTGCTGCGCAAGGCGAAATCGGCGAAATGCGACGTTACCGTGATTCCCGGCCTGTCGCGCGAATCGCTCGGCGCGGCGGTGGGGATCGGAAGCGCGATGATAGTGGCTCTTCCTTCCGAGAGCGGCTTTACGCGAAAAATATCAGACTTGTCGAAATAAAGGGGGAGTTGCGCGGATGAACAAGATCAGAGTTTACGAACTTGCGAAACTGCTGGGTCGAACAAATCCGGAACTGCTTACGGTGCTCACTGAACTCAACATTGAAGTGAAGTCGCATATGAGTTCTCTGGATATGGAAACGGCGCAACTGGTAGAAGACCACGTAAACAAAACGAAAAGCGGTGATCTTCCACAAAAAATTGATCCTGCGGCGAAAAAAAAGCCCGACGCGGCCGTAGTGGTGCACGTCGGCGAAAAGGCCACGGTGGGCGATATCGCCAAAAAACTGGGGCGATCGCCGGCCGAGCTTGTGAAGATTCTCATCGGCGAAGGATTCATGATACCGGCGAATACCGTTCCTTCGGAGGATGTCCTGACCGTCATAAGCGTCGCTTTCAACTGCGAGATCAAGATGGACGGAGACCGGACGGAAGATGAAATTCCCGTCAGCGAACCGCCCGCCCCGCTGCCGCCGGAGCCTGAGGAAACGAGGGAAAAGCCCCGGGAAACCGAAGAAAAAAAATCCGCCGCCGTGCGGAAAGCGCCGGTTCCCGAAGCGGCCGACGCCAAACCCAGGCCGCCCATCGTGACGGTTTTGGGACACGTCGACCACGGAAAGACGACGCTCCTCGATTTCATCCGTAAGACCCGCGTCACCGACGGAGAGGCCGGAGGAATCACTCAGCACATCGGAGCGTACAAAGTGGAGTACAACGGTAACCAGATAGTGTTCCTGGATACCCCGGGTCACGAAGCGTTTACCGCGATGAGGGCCCGCGGCGCGAGCGCCACGGATATAGCCATTCTCGTCGTGGCCGCCGAGGACGGCGTAAAGCCCCAGACGCTGGAAGCCATGAACCACGCGAAAGCCGCCGGCGTGCCGATCATAGTGGCCATCAACAAAGTGGATAAACCGGACGCGAAACCGGAGCGCGTGCGCCAGCAGCTTTCCGACTACGGGCTTGTTCCAGAGGAGTGGGGCGGGGACGTGATCATGGTCGAGATATCCGCGAAGACCGGCCAGGGAGTGGACAATCTTCTGGATATGGTGCTTCTGGTGGCGGAAATGGGCGAACTGAAGGCGTCCGACTCAGTTCCGGTGACGGGAGTCGTCGTCGAGGCGAATCTCGATAAGGGCAAAGGGCCCGTCGCCTCCGTCATAGTTCAGCAGGGAACGCTGAGGCGCGGAAATATCGTCGCGACGGACACTTCCTGGGGCAAAATAAGGGCGATGCTCGACGACAAAGGACGTCCGACAGACGCCGCCGGCCCCAGTTCCCCCATAGAGGTGCTTGGGCTCGAAACCGTTCCGATGCCCGGCGAGACTTTCAGGATCATAGTCTCGGAGCGCGAGGCGAGAGACCTCGCGGGCATGTCCTCGCGCAAGGAAATCTCGGGTCAGGGGCGCGCTTCCATGACGCTGGAGGAACTTTACAGCCAGATGCAGGAAAGCGATACCCCGCAGCTCAACGTGGTTTTAAAGTGCGACGTCCAGGGTTCTCTGGAGGCGTTTCATTCCACGCTCATGAAGATGAGCAGCGACGCGGCGCGAATCAATATAATCCATGAGGGAGTCGGGCGCATTTCGGGATCGGACGTCGATCTCGCGGCGGTTTCGCACGCCATCATAATAGGTTTCAACGTGAGGCCCGACGCGAACGCCAAAAAGCTGTCCGAGACCGAAAACGTTCAAATACGCCTGTATCGCGTCATATACGACATGCAGGAGGACGTCAAAGCGGCCCTCGAAGGAATGCTGGCGCCGTCGCTGCGCGAAAATACGGTCGGCACGGCCGAAATTCGAAATATCTTCAAAATTCCAAAGGCCGGAAAAATCGCCGGATGTTTCGTCCAGGACGGCGTGATAAAACGGAGCACGAAGGTCAGGGTAGTCAGGGACGGCATAGTCCTCTGGGACGGTTCGCTCAGCAGTTTGAAACACTTCAAGGACGACGTGAGGGAGATATCGGCCGGCAACGAGTGCGGTTTCAGCTTCTCCGGTTTTCAGGATTTCCGCGAGGGCGATATAGTTGAGGCGTACGAAATGCTCTCGGAAAAACAGACCCTCGATATATGAAGCAGTGGATCGGCGTCGTGAACCTGTCGGCGGAAATACCCGGCGCGGCCAGCCTGAAAGACAGGAGACAGGTGACCAGGTCGCTCTCCGAAAGGCTGAAGAGGCATTTTAACGTTTCGTGCGCGGATCTTGGGCCGGGTGAGACGTGGAACCGGGCCGATATCGCGGCCGTGTTCGTGAGTTCCTCTTATCAGGAGGCCGAGACCCGCAAGGAACAGTGTCTCGAGTTTCTGAGCAAGGCGGAGGACGAGGGCGAATTTGCCATTCTCGGCGTGAAACACGAGGTATTTGCCTATGGCGACTTTTAGGATAGAGCGGCTGAACAGAGAATTCCTGCGCGATATAGCGGACATCGTCTCGAACAGGCTTAAAGACGAACGCCTGAAGGGTGCGGTGTTCACCCGCGTCGACTGTTCCCGCGATTTGAGCCACGCTAAAGTTTACTTCACCGTCATGGACTGTTCCTCGGCGGATATGACAGAATCGGCGCTCGCTTCCTGCGCGGGGCGCATAAGGGGATTTCTGGGCCGCGACATGCACATCAGGCAGATACCCGAACTTCATTTTGTATTCGACACTTCGGAGCGCAAGGCGAGGGAAATTGACGCGCTCATAGACCGCGTAATAAAAGAGGATTCGCTTGGAAAAACATAGAAACACGATCGAAAAAATCATCGGCATCCTGAATTCGTCGGACGCGTGGCTGGTATTGAGCCATGAGAAGCCGGACGGAGACACCCTTGGCAGTGGGGTTGCCTTGGCGCGCGTCGGACTGCGGCTTTCCAAAAGGGTGATTTACGCGTGTCCGGATTCGTGCCCGGCGAGATATTCCTTCCTGTTCGACGGCCTCGATTTGCGGCTCACGGATAGCCCGCCGGAAGATTTCCCCGGCCATAAAGGCGCCGTGATATGCGTCGACACCAGCACCGCGGCCCGCACGTTTTCTCGGGTGGGTTCGCGCGGTTTCGCGTGTCCTCTGATAAATATCGATCATCACGCGGACAATGAACGGTTTGGCGACGTCGCCTGGATAGAGCCGATGGCCTCGGCGACCGGCGAGATGATCACGGAATTGATATCGGAATCAGGATGGGGCCTCCAAAAAGACGAGGCCGAGGCCCTTTACGCGGCCGTGGTATCCGACAACGGAGGCTTCAGTTTCCAATCGACGACGCTCAAAAGTCATGCCGTGGCGATGACGCTCATCGAGGCGGGCGTTTCTCCGAACAGGATATCGGAAGAACTGGACTCGAACCTGTCGGCCGGCATCCTGAACCTTTGGGGGAGGGCTATGATGCGGACCGCCGTCTTCGCGGACGGCGGATGCGCCGTTTTTTGGCTTTCCTCCGAAGATTTTTCCGAGACCGCGACCACGCGCGACTGCACTGAGAACCTGGTCAATTTTCTTCTCAGGATAAAAGGGGTGAAGATGGTCGCCCTGTGCAGCGAACTTTCCGAATCCGGAGAGGAAAAAAGCGTCAAGGTATCACTGCGCGCGCGGATGCCCTTCAACGCTCGCGAAGTAGCGGCGATTTTCGGCGGCGGCGGCCATAACCTCGCTTCCGGATGTATTTTGAACGCCGGTATTTCGGAGGCGGTATCTCTGGTGCGGAAAGAGATGACGAAGCATGTTTCAAGGTTTCCTTCCGATATATAAACCCGTAGGCTTGCGAAGCTCCGTATGCGTTGAAAAAGTGAAACGGATACTCGGGAAGAAGACGAAAGTCGGACATGGCGGAACGCTCGACTCTTCCGCCGAAGGCGTCCTCGTCATATTGCTGGGCGCTTCGACCCGGCTTTCGGAGTATGTCATGAAGATGCCCAAAATCTACAGGGCGGCGCTGAAACTCGGCTCGGAGACGACGACGTGCGACTATACGGGCGACGTGACCGCGACTGGAGACGCCCGAAATATACGCGAATCCGACATCGACTCGCTCATCCCGCGTTTTTTGGGATGGAGGATGCAGGCGCCGCCGGATATATCGGCCATACACGTCAACGGGCGAAGGGCGCATAAGATCAGCAGGGCGGGCGAAATCCCCGATTTAGCCCAGCGTCCCGTGTTTATAGAGCGCGTGCGCCGGGAAGGCCCGATATCGCCCGAAGGAGAATTGAGTTTGACCATAAACTGCGGCAAAGGCGTCTATGTACGGGCGATAGCGCGGGATATGGGGAGAGTCCTCGGCTGCCGCGCTCATATCGCGGCGCTCACCAGGCTGGCGATAGGCCCTTTCTCGTTGAAGAATGCCCTGCGCGTGGACGGGGATTTTTCAGTCCGGCGGGACGTGATAGCGTCCGCCGTATTTCCTCCCGAATCGCTGGGGAGCTATCTGCCTCTTTATTCGGCCGGGGAAAACGACTCTTCGAAGCTGGCGAACGGGCGGACGATAATGTTTTCCGGCCTCAGGCGCGAGACTTGCGGAGCGCGCTGCCCCGGCGAAACCGTAATGATATCGAGGCGGAACGCGGCGACCGTCGGTACTGTCGGCAGAGTCGACGGGAGAGCGGCGGTGAAGCCCGAGATCAACATAAGCGAGGCAGACCGCCCGGAGGGCGGGGCGTCATGATAACGGCGATCGGGGCCTTCGACGGTTTCCATAAAGGCCATCAGGCTCTGCTGAACCGCGCCCGAACCATAGCCGCCGGCGCGCGCCGCGCTTGGGGAGCGGTCACTTTCGCGCAGCACCCCGATAAATTGCTTTCTCCGCAAAAAGAGTTTAAAGTTTTGTACACCAAAAGAGAACGGCGAATCCTGGAGCGTTTTTTCTCGATTCCGCAAGTTCGCGAAATCGAATTTTCTCCGCGGTTCGCGAACATGTCCCCGGCTGAATTTCTGGATTTTATATCGGGCGAGTTCAGAGTGAGCGGGATAGTGGTGGGCGAAGGTTTCCGTTTTGGCAAAGACCGCTCGGGAACCACCGATTATCTGTCGGACGAATGCCCAGAACGGCGCTGGCCGCTAGGAGTCGTCCCGGCCGTGAACGACACTCTGGGAAAGCCGATCTCCAGCACATCCATAAGGGAGGCCGTTTCCGAGGGGAATACGCGTTACGCGTGGGAATCGCAGGGGCATCCGTATTTTTGCGCCGGCACGGTGGTTCACGGAAACGAGCGCGGCAGGACGATTGGATTCCCAACCGCCAATATAGAAACTGTCCCCGAGAAAGTCGGCGCGAGACGCGGAAGCTATGCCGCGATGGTATTCGTGAACGGCCATTGGCGCGCGGGCGCGGCCAATATCGGCCTGAATCCCACTTTCGACGATGTCGGGGGGACGCGTTTCGAGGTGTTTCTGCTCGATTTCGAAGGCGACATTTACGGCAGTGAAATAGCCGTTTTTCTGCTGGAGCATATCAGGGACGAAAGGCGCTTCGGAAGCGTCGAAGAGTTGAAGGCACAAATCAGCCAAAACGTTGCCGAAGTCCGAAAAATCGCCGAACGCTCACTGCGCCGCGAACATGTTTTATGGGAGAAATTACGCGAAACGCTGATTCGTGAGTCTTAAAACATCGTCCGGCGATGGTTATTTCATTTACTCCTCTCAGACGTGCACCACTATTTCGTTACCCTGGTTTTCAACGTATATTTTCCCTCCGTCAGAGACCGCGTTCTTTATGATGTCCCTCGCGATGGCGTTTTCGATGTTTCTCTGGATGTAGCGTTTTATCGGGCGCGCGCCGTATACAGGGTCGTACGAGTTTTTGGCCACGGCCGTCATCGCTCCCGGAGTGACCTCCACGGAAATTTTTCGATCCGAAAGACGCCTCGCCAT
>JAISDQ010000038.1 GCA_031264605.1 Synergistaceae bacterium
CTGGCGGAGAGGGTGGGATTTGAACCCACGAGACGGA
This sequence comes from Synergistaceae bacterium, assembly GCA_031264605.1. Classification (GTDB taxonomy): domain Bacteria; phylum Synergistota; class Synergistia; order Synergistales; family Synergistaceae; genus JAIRKI01. Next base: position 38 of record JAISDQ010000038.1, read on the forward strand.
GTTTAAGCCGTCCACTCGCTCTCCAGGCGAGCGCCTTCGACCACTCAGCCACCTCTCCGCGCGATTCGAAACATACTTCTTATATTATAACTATTAAACTTGATAATGCCAATCTATTTTTCTCTGATTTAGACTTGATTCACGTGAATCTAATTTCCATGCATAGCCACAATTCCGGAAAAAGAGGATTAGATATTATCACTTACAGATTAAGCGGTCATTCGCCGATTGGCGCGAATACCGCGCGCACGCAGGATGAAATAAACGCATGGGAATTCCTGAAGGTTACTACGAAATACCTAAGCGCAAAAAAACGCGCGGAATCCCGGTTCATATATTCCGCGCGCTCTGTTTTCAGGTTAGCTCCAGCGGGTTTTTTTTACCCGCCAGCCGCCGCCCGTTTTTTATTTATGGGCCACCACTTCAATCTCCACCAGAGCGCCGGCCGGAAGCGCCGCCACTCCCACGCAGGAACGCGCCGGCGGTTCCGACGGAAAATATTTTCCGTACGCCTCGTTGAACGCCTTGAAATCGCCCATGTCGGCGAGAAACACCATGGATTTCACCACGTCGGTAAGCGCGAGTCCCTGGGAGGCGAGAAGAGCGGCGATATTTTCAATTGCCCGCTCGGTTTGCGAAGATACGCCGCTTCCGGCCATAGCTCCGGTCGCCGGATCCAGGCCCAGTTGTCCCGAGCAGTAAAGGAAATCGCCAGCCCATACGGCGTGGCTGTATGGGCCCAACGCGGCGGGCAGATCTTTAGCCGATACGGTTTTTTTCATCTCACTCGCGCCTCCCTTTAAAAGCTCTCACCCGGTCAGCGGTTCCTGGTCCTTATGCCGGAAATCCCAGCGTATCCGGCGTTTTGGCCCAGTGCTTCCTCTATGCGGAGCAGCCTGTTGTATTTCGCCACCCTGTCAGTGCGCGAAGTGGCGCCTGTCTTTATCTGTCCCGCGGCCGTGCCCACGGCGAGGTCGGCTATGAACGTGTCCGCCGTCTCGCCCGAGCGATGGGAGATGATCGCGCCGTACCCGGCCGTCTTGGCCATCGATATGACCTTCAGAGTCTCCGAGAGGCTGCCTATCTGGTTGAGCTTCACGAGCACCGCGCTGCCCACTCCCTCTTTTATGCCGCGCTCGAAACGAACGGGATTCGTCACGAAAAGGTCGTCTCCCACGAGCTGTACTTTGTCCCCGAGTTTTTTGGTCAGAAGCGCCCAACCTTCCCAATCTTCCTCAGCCATTCCGTCCTCTATGCTCACTACGGGATATTTCGAACATATATCGGCGTAATAGTCGGCCAGTTCGCCGGCGGACAGTTTGCGCCCCTCTCCGGCCAGCTCGTACTTGCCGTCCTTGTAAAACTCGCTGGCCGCCACGTCCATCGCGAGGCTTATCTGTTTGCCCGGTTCATAACCCGCTTCGGAGATGGCGTCGGCGAGGTAACGGAAGGCCTCGGCGTTCGATTTGAAATCGGGCGCGAAACCTCCCTCGTCGCCGACCGCCGTCGGATGCCCGCTCTTCTTCAAAATTTTCTTCAGCGCGTGATACGTCTCCGTCCCCATTCTCAGCGCCTCTGCGAAGGTCGACGCGCCGTTGGGAACCAGCATGCACTCCTGAAAATCGAGGTTGTTGTCGGCGTGGACGCCGCCGTTCACCACGTTCATCAGCGGCGTCGGGAGCAGGTAGGGGCCAAGCCCTCCAAGGTATGCCCACAGCGGAAGGCCGCACTCCGAAGCCGCCGCGCGCGCGGTCGCGAGCGAGACCGCGAGGATGGCGTTTGCCCCCAGTTTTCCCTTGTTATCGGTGCCGTCGAGCTTTATCATCAGCGCGTCTATGCCTGCCTGATCGGTGGGGTCGAGGCCCAACAACTCCGGTTCTATCAGGTCGTTGACGTTCTTGACGGCGTTCTTGACGCCCTTGCCTCCGTAACGCTCTCCTCCGTCGCGCAGTTCCAGCGCCTCGAAAGAACCGGTCGAGGCTCCGCTCGGCACGGCCGCGCTTTCGACCACCCCGGTATCCAGCCATACTTCGGCCTCCACCGTCGGGTTGCCTCTCGAATCCAAAATCTCGCGCGCGTGCACGCCCACTATTTCACTCAACTAACAACACTCCTCTCTTTAGCCCCTCACCAGGGCCTTTCATCCGGACAAAGAGGCTTTTCATCCTCTATTCTGTAAGACGGGACGCCCCTTTTCAAGGCCGTCTCGTCCGCCGACAATACCAGAATTCCCAACAGCCTGCGCGGGAACGCCACTTCGAGCGTGTCCCCCGCCGCGACATCCGCGGCAGGTTTCACCGTTCTCCCGTTCAGGCGCACCGCCCCCACCGCGACCATCTCCGCCGCGACCGCCCTCCGTTTAACGAGGCGCGACAGCTTCAAAAATCTGTCGACGCGCATGGAAGAATCCTCAATCGAGAAAATCCTTCAGCCTTCTGCTGCGGCTCGGGTGGCGCAGCTTCCGCAGCGCCTTGGCCTCTATCTGCCTGATTCTCTCCCTCGTTACGCCGAAACGCTTTCCGACATCCTCCAGCGTATGGGCGTGGCCGTCCTCCAGCCCGAAACGCAGGCGCAAGACCTCCCGCTCCCTGTCGCCCAGATCGGCGAGCATTTCCTCCAACTGCTCGCGCAGTATGAGGCTCGCCGCCACTTCCTCCGGGTTCGGCATCTCCTTGTCCTCCAGAAAATCGCCGAGCTGGTTGTCCTCTTCCTCCCCGATCGGAGTTTCGAGGGACACCGGTTCCTGCGCGATGCGCTGTATTTCCTCCACGCGGTCGGACGCTATCTGCATTTCGGCCGCTATTTCATCGGACGTCGGCTCGCGTCCCAGGCGCTGGACGAGCTGGCGCGATATGCGAATCAGCTTGTTTATCGTCTCGACCATATGTACCGGAATCCTTATCGTCCGCGCCTGATCCGCGATCGCGCGCGTTATGGCCTGGCGAATCCACCACGTGGCGTAGGTGCTGAACTTGAAACCCTTTTGATAGTCGAACTTCTCTACGGCGCGAATGAGCCCCAGATTGCCTTCCTGTATCAGGTCGAGAAATAGCATCCCGCGTCCTATATATTTTTTTGCTATGCTCACGACGAGCCGCAGGTTAGCATCCACCAGATGCGCTTTGGCAGTGGGGTCTCCCGCCTCCACTCCCTTGGCCAGTTCGACTTCCTCGCCCGCCGTCAGCAGGGATATCTTCCCAATCTCCCTGAGATACATCCTCACCGGATCCGACAGGGGAAGCTCCTCCAGCGAAGAATCGCTCTTGCTCGTGGTGTACGGCAGCGTCTCATCCTCGGCGTCGGTGTCATCCTTGTCTTTCGGCTCGTCCACAACGTCGATGCCGAGTTCCATTATATTGAGATAAATATAATCCAGTATCTCAGGGGACAGTATTTCCTTGGGCAGTTTCTTCTCTATCTCCTCGTAAGTGACGAACCCCTTTTCCCTGCCCATGTTGAACAGGTCTTTTATGCTGTCGCTGTAATTCATCATGTCCTCTACGGGTATCTCCGGCGTGACCGGTTCGTCCGAAGAAGAGAGCGAGTCTATGGATTCGTCGAGGTCACGCGGCGCTTCCGTGAGACTCGCTTCGATATTTTCGTCCTCCATGACGTCGTCGAGGCTTATCATTACATCGTCGTTTTCGCCCATGTTCAATTTTATTTCTCCTCTCTGTCGCCGCGGGCCAAAAACCGTCCCCAAGAGGGGCGGAGTCTCCCGTAAGGGCACTCCAAAAACGTCTCTACAAAACGCGGCGGCCGCTTTTCAGCGTTTTCGCGGCTTCGCGGTACTCGGCCGTCTCCCGCGCGGAAGCTTCGCCCCGTATAACAAGCGGTTTCAACTCCTCATACCGCCGCCACGCCGCCCGAGTCCTGATTTCTTCCAGAACCTTTTCGGCGAACTGAGACGACAATCCCGCCGCGGCAACGACCGCGTCGCCTCTCGCTATCCGCTCGAAACACAGCCTCTCCCCCATCGAGTACCATCGCGACTCCAATTCGCCGGGAGCGTCGCCCGAGACGAGTGCCGTCACTATTCCCGAAGCCGCCTCGTCCGCGAAGTAGGGCACGAGTTCTCCGCATTCCCATTCGGAGCGGAGCCGCTCGTTGCGCCACAGGAGGCTGCAGAAAGCGCACTCGAGATCCAGCCCTTTTCTGTCGCGCGGTTTTTCCTCTCTATTTATATATACGCCTGAAACATCGCGAATACCTTCTTCGGGAATCGCCGGATTTTCGTTTTTTTCCGAGCGGACCGAGCGGCGCGCGCTTATCTCGCGTTTGAGTTCGTGCTCCAGGATGCCGAATTCACGGGCAATGCCTGGGATGTACTCGGCGATATCGAGGGCGGGGAGGGCGGCGAGGCCGGATAAAATCTCCTCGCGCGCGGCCCGCGCGGCACCGGGCGAACGAAGGTCGCGTTTCCTCATACGCACATGATACAGCGGCAGTGGAAGGGCTTTTTTCAGAGCGGCCTCGAACGCGCGCTCGCCGTCCTCCCCCGAGAGCAAATCGTCCGGGTCGAGGTTCTCCGGCAGCGCCACTACCCTGACGTCCAAGCCGTGCTTTTCGAGCAGATACATGCCTCTGATCGACGCGGATTGCCCCGCGCCGTCGGCGTCGTACGATATGTAACACAAATCCGTGAAGCGCTTGATGAGGGCGGCCTGTTCATCGGTCAGCGACGTGCCCAGCGAGGCGACGGTCTCGGTAAAACCGCGCATATGCGCCCTTATCGCGTCCATGTAACCTTCGACGAGAACGGCCCTTTTGCGCTCTCTTATGGAGCGTTTCGCGATATCCATGAGATAAAGCGTCCTGCGTTTGTTATACAGCGGCCCCTCGGGACTGTTCACGTATTTCGCCCCGTCGCCGTCTATCAGCCTGCCGCCGAAAGCGACGATACGGCCGTTTTCGTCGTTCACCGGGAAGATAATCCTTCCCCGGAAACGATCGTAAACGCCGCGTTCGCCTTGCGCGACAAGACCGGCGTCGAGCAGCGCTTTTCCGTCGAAGCCCTTCGACGAGAGATATTTAGAGACCGCGTCCCATGATTGGGGCGACCAGCCGAGCGAGAACCGCGACGCGTCTTTGGGGGCGATGTTCCTGCGCGCCAGGTAAGCGCGCGCGGCCTCGCCGCCGGGGCCTTCGAGCGACGCGCCGAAGAAATCCCTCGCGGACTCGAGGGCCCCGCGGATATCTTTTTTTACCGACGCGGCTATAACCCCCTCCCGCGTCGAGCTGAGCGTCACGCCCGCCCTCTCGGCGAGCGCCGCCATGGCTTCTCTGAATCCCAGGCCCTCCGTCTCCATCACGAAGGAGAAAATATCCCCGCCCTTCCCGCATCCGAAACAATAGTACGTCTGCCTGTCGGGGGAGACGTTGAAGGACGGCGTCTTTTCCGAATGAAAGGGACACAGGCCGAGGAAATTCTTTCCGGCCCTTTTCAGCTTCACATAGCCGCTTATCAGGTCGACTATGTCGATCCGTGATCTTATCTCGTTTACGTCGTCGTTCATATCGAGACCACCCTGCGGCGGAACCGAAACGGGCCCTCCGGCGCATTGCCTCGGGGCCCGTTTCCGATAATTTTCACCCTCAAACGGGGCCGCGCTGTATTATTTTAACGGGAACCACGGCGCCATGACAAGCGAGACCACGGTCATGAGCTTTATCAGGATGTTGAGGCTGGGGCCAGCCGTGTCCTTGAACGGGTCGCCCACCGTGTCGCCGTTCACCGCCGCGGCGTGGGGCGCCGAACCTTTGCCGCCGTGCTGGCCGGACTCGATGTATTTCTTGGCGTTGTCCCACGCGCCGCCCGCGTTGGACATGAATATCGCCATCATGACGCCCGTCACGATCGATCCGCCCAAAAGCCCGCCGAGCGCCGCGGCGCCCAAAATCTTGCCCACGACGAGCGGAACTATGACGGCCATCATCCCGGGCAGCACCATTTCCTTCATGGCGGCCGCGGTGGATATGTCTACGCACTTTTCGTACTGAGGACGCGCGGTTCCGTCCATGATGCCGGGTATCTCGCGGAACTGGCGGCGGACTTCCTCTATCATCCGCTCGGCCGCCCTGCTCACCGCCTGAATGGATAGCGCGCTGAAGATGAAGGGAAGCACTCCCCCGATGAAAAGCCCAACTATCACTTTGGCGTCCATGATATCTATCTTGTCGAGGCCGGTCGTGGAGGCGTAAGAGACGAAAAGCGCCAGCGCCGTCAGCGCGGCCGAACCTATCGCGAGCCCCTTGCCGACCGCCGCGGTGGTGTTGCCGACGGCATCCAGCCTGTCTGTGATGCCGCGCACTTCCTCGGGCAGGCCCGCCATCTCGGCTATGCCCCCGGCGTTATCGCTGATCGGGCCGTAAGCGTCGACCGACAGCACCATTCCGGTGATCGAGAGCATCCCAACCGCCGCGCACGCGACGCCGTACATTCCTCCGCCCCAATAACTTATCGAGCGCTCAGCGCCGTACGTTCCCCCGGCCCAATAACCTATGAGGGTGGCCGCGCAGATGAAAAGAACCGGCGCTACTGTGGATTTCATCCCGACCGATATGCCGGCGAGTATGTTCGTGGCCGTCCCCGTCACGGACGCGCCGGCTATTTCCTTGACCGAGGCGTAATCCGCCGACGTGTATATCTCGGTAATCTGCCCTATTATCACGCCGCACGCCACGCCCGCCACAACGGCCCAGAACATTTCGACGCCGCCGAACATCCATTTTGTGAGGAAGAAAGTTCCGGCCGCCATTAAAATACCGGTGGTGTACAGCCCTCTGCTCAGGGCTTTCTGCGGATCTCCCCCCTCTTTTACTTTCACGAAGAAAGTCCCCAGAAGGGCCGATATTATCCCAACCGCGCTCAGGAGCATCGGATAGACGACGCTTTTCATCTGGAGTTCCTGGAGTTCCAAACTTTGTCCTTTATACGCGACGAACCCGACGGCCATGGCCGCCAGTATCGCGTTCACGTAGCTTTCGAAGAGGTCGGCGCCCATGCCCGCGATGTCGCCCACGTTGTCGCCCACGTTGTCGGCTATGACGGCCGGATTGCGCGGGTCGTCCTCGGGAATTCCCGCCTCGATTTTGCCCACGAGGTCGGCGCCGACGTCGGCAGCCTTGGTGTAGATGCCGCCCCCGACGCGGGCGAACAGCGCGATGGAACTGGCTCCGAAGCCGAACGCCGCGATCGTCTCCACGTCCCCGGACGCCACGTTTCCGAACGCCATGTAGGCGATGAACACCCCCATCAGCCCCACGCCGACGACCGTCATTCCCACGACGCTGCCGCCCTTGAAAGCGATGCCAAGCGCCTCGTTCATTCCCTTTGTGGCCGCGAACGACGTCTTTCCGTTGGCCTTCGTGGCTACTTTCATTCCGGCGTAGCCGGTCAGGGCGCTGCACAACGCCCCGCCCACGAAACACGCCGCGGTCGGCATTCCCCTGTAAAACGCGAGAACCGCGGCCACCACGACAACAAAACCCGAGAGAGCCTTATATTCCCTGTACAAAAAAGCCATTGCGCCGCTCTGTATTATCGACGACAATTCCTTGACGCGTTCGTTGCCGAGTTCATACGCGCTGATCTTAGAAGCCGCGTATTTCGCGTAGACAAGCGCCGCCACAGCCACCACAACAATCGAAACATACAACGATGACAATCCTTCCACTTTCTCCCGCCTCCCGATAAGCGCTAACATATTATATGACTGTACAGCATTCCAAACCAAGCTATATTGTACACCATGATTTTTTTGTTGGATATATATACGTTAAGAGCAATATCGCGCGTGTCAATAAACAATATTTCGGTGAAACTTAAATGAGGGAGACAAGGACGTGTAAATCTTACTGAATAATTCATATCTTTTTTCAATATACTGAGATTTCGAAGGGTTATATGTACGCTTCATCTTGACGCAGGAATTTACGGCCCTTTCATAATCAGTGTAGATGCCTTCAGATATTGCTCCCACCAGCGCCGCTCCGAAACACGGAGCTTCCTCATCGACCGGGACAGAAATGGGACAGCCTGTATAATCGGCCTTTAGCTGAGACCATAAAGCGGATTTAGAACCTCCTCCGGTAGATATGATATTCTGGACGGGTATCCCCGCTTTACGCATAAAATCGACATTTTTTCGCAAAAGACACGCGACCCCCTCCATTATTCCAAGGGAAAAATCATACCGGTCGTGCGACGCGCGTATTCCGAAAAATACGCCGGAAGCATCGTTGTCGAAATCAGGAGCGTTATTACCGGTGATATAGGGAAGAAAAAGCGGCGCGTCAGTATTCAGACGAGACGCCGCACCTGAGTCTATAGCGCTGTAAGGCAACTCCTCAGCAAACGCGTTTTTGAACCACTCCAGGCTTATGCCGCCGCTTTCACAAACTGGCAGCAATACATACGACTCTGGAAACGGGCCAGCGTAAATTGGGATTCGATATTCGCCAAACAAGGGTTTATCCAGCAAGGATGCCAGTGAAAGAACCGTTCCAGCCGATTCGCTCACAACTCCCTGGCGTATATTTCCGGTTCCGATCATTCCGGCGAAATGATCCAGCGCTCCAACATTGACTCTTACAGTATCTGTGGCTCCAATAAATTTTGCGATGTCAGGTTTTAAGGTTCCTATCACCGTACAGGGTTCGACAAGATCAGGCAGTTGGCAATGCTTTATTCCGCAGTAATCCAGGATATCCGGCCAATATCTTTTTTTTATAATGTCAAAATAATGTGAAAAGCTGTAAATTGTGTATTCTCCAACAAGTTTACCCGTAAGCAGGTATATAATATAGTCCTTGATAAGCAAGTATTTATGCGCGTTCTCGCAGATATCAGGCTCATTTCGTTTCAACCACAACAGTTTTGTGATCGGCCAGGTCGGAATTATATGAGGCTGTCCGGTAACATGAAAACATAGATCGCTTTCAAATCGTCGAGATAATTCGCCGCATTCTTTTGTCGAACGCATATCCAGCCAGGATATCGCTTTACGCATTGGATTCCCTTCTTTATCCAAAACGACCATCGATTCGGCTTGACCTGTAAGGACGATCTGAAAGACGTCGGCTCGTTCCCCGTTACCAGCTTTGTCAATGCAATCGCGCAACAGTCCGACAACAGTATCGAAATATATTTCTGCCGAAAATTCAACGGTTGCGCCGTTTTTTTCATACGCAACTGGATGGGAAATGATCACTTGCTCCAGAAAATCATCGCTGTAATATGCTGCTTTGATATTAGTAGTGCCGAGATCAATCGATAAGATGCCCATACCGCTATCCCCTTTTGATCAACATTTGGAATTTTGTATTACTGACTCGCGCCTTACAAACGTCGGATCGAGAAAATAGTGACAAATTTCCTTGTTGTCGTCGATTAAAACAGATTTTATGATGGCCAGGCAGCTCTCCGTCATCTTCTCAGTTGGCAGACAAACTGTCGTAAGAGGCGGTTTTGAGAATTCCGATAATGGGTTATCATCATGACCTATTACGCTGATATCTTCCGGAATGCGTTTTCCCAATTTTCTAAGAGCTTTATAAATGCCGTGAGCCATCAGGTCACAAAAAACCATTACGCCTGTAAAATGAATGCTGAACGCCTCTTTTTCAGCATCCCACAAATCCATAACAGAGCTGTAACCGCTATCTATAGACGTATGCTTGTATATCAGGCGCTCTTTTTCGAACGGCACCCCATATTCGCTGTAAGCGCGCATAATTCCCTGCACATATTGAGTGCTGATCGGAAATTCGGGAGGAACGGTAAAAATAATGTTGTCGGTATGACCGTTTTCCAGGAGTTCAGAAGCGCTCATATAGCCTCCCGTCGCATAATCAACGTCGACATAGTGGCAGTTTATATTGGGGATACGTTCTCCCAGCACGATCAATCTATCCGTCATATCGGCAAATAATGCGAGATTATCCGTACTCGCCGTGGATGGAGACAGTATTACAAAATCCGGCATACGCGATAAAAAAGACATAATGTGAGATCGTTCGATATTTTGGTCGAACTGGCCGTCTCCTATAAGAGTTGTATAGCCATATTTTGCCATTTCTATCGATATTTTCTTGAATATTCGTATCCATACAGTATTTTCCACATCATTGAAAATAACGCCAATCGACTTGGTTGTTTTTTTGCGCAGCCCTCTGGCAAGCATATTTGGAGAGTATCCCATCTCGCGGGCTTTTTCCAATACGGAGGCTCTCGTCTCTTCTTTGACGAGACTGCTGCCGTTCAGAGCTTTTGAAACTGTGGAAAAAGAAAGGCCTATTTCTTTAGCGATGGATTTTATTGTGATATTGCTCCCACCTGAACCATTATTATCAGCCATTAGCCTTCACCATATCCAGTATGTTTATTTGTAAATCTTGCGCAATATCTTACTTTATTATTAACAACGTTGTCAATAATAAGAAGCTACTTATCCGCATATTTTTATAGACCAAATAATGCACCCTAAAACGAGCTAATGCGTCAGATTTATTTGCGTATAAATATTTTATAAATTTATTACAACGTTATTATTTATTAATTTTTATTCTTTTTTATAATATATCCAACCTTTTATGCTAAATATTCGCCGAATTTGCTATGTAAAATTATTAAACATAAATATTTGCCTTGATTCCTCATTTTAAGGCCCCATTGACAATGCGACAGGCAGGTGTTGTAATAATAACAACGTTATTATTACTTTGGTTTTCAAAATTATTACATATCAAGAACTGCTTTAAAAAGTTCGCGATATTTTGCCGTTCAACGGCATACTGAGATTATGCATGGCTCTGATGAATAAAGGGGAATCGAATATGAAATTGTCATGTACCGATGCTATGGCGCCGGGCGACACGCTTACACAGAAGGCTGAACTGCTAAAAAAATGGAACTACGATGGGATCGCGGTATTTATGCCTTATGACGCCTGGTCGCAGGAAAAATTTGATGAAGTCTCGCATTTGGAGATAAACACAGGTATTGTACCGTGCGAATTTGTTTTTTCCGCTCCCTGTTATGGGCATCTTATGGACGAAGATGACAATTTGCGCATGGGCGCGCGTAAAATGTATTCCGATGCGGTAAAAATCTGCGCTGAAATCGGCTCCGTGACAGAACTTGAATATTCGTACGGCCCGCAAACCCCGCTGCCTCTGTTTTCTCCATATGCGAAGATGAAACCGGAAGACGAGAAGCTTTTTCTGGATATGTTCAATGACTTGGCGGATATCGCCGCTGGAAGCCCTGGATATCTGCTTTTGGAAAATATCAACCGCTATGAAAGTCCGTATCTGAACTCCGTAAAAGATTGTCTGGATATATTGGAAAAACTGAATAGACCCAGCACAGGAATTTTACTCGACTTGTACCATATGTCTCTGGAGGAGAACGACCTTCCAATGAGTATAATATCCGCCGCGAAATGGATCAGACATGTTCACTTGGGGGATAGCAACCGGCTTGAGCCCGGCATGGGACACACGGATTGGAAATCATGCCTCAATGCTCTGCGCGATATCGGCTACGACGGATTTCTCAATTTAGAATGCGCTTTAAGCGACGATCCTGAACGTTCTCTGCCAAGAGTTGCGGAATATATAAGATCAATGACGCAATAACAAAATAAAACTCATAGTGGGAAAATGTTGGTTATGTTTTACAACGTTGTAAAAGAGTTTTAAGCAAAATCTCCATAAATAAAAATATTGAAAGGTGTGGGAGGAAATGAAAAAAACGGCATCGGTCTTTCTCGTCGCTCTACTGGGGTTGGCCATTTTAGTTGGCATTGCTGTCAAAGCGTCCGCTGCGGACGATGAATCGCGTCTCATAGTCTATACGCAAAAAACAATGGATCAATATTTCCATGTCGCCCTTCAGCAAGGTGTTGAAAAAGCGGTTTTGGGCGCCGGGTATGAATTCGAGGTATCTAATTGCAATAACGACTCCACTTTGCAGAACAATCAAATGCAGAATTTCATAGCTAAAAAACCAAAGGGCATCATCGCTAATTCTGTCGATTCCGATGCCCTGAATGATGTCACAAAAATGGCTACCGATGCTGGCATACCGGTCATAATGGTCGATAATCCGGCGTCCACCGCGGTGGTCGATGGAACCGTAGCGTACGATAACTACGGTTGCGGTTATATTGCCGGTCAGTTGATAGTTAAGCGATTGGAAGCAAAATACGGTTCCGTAAAAGGGCGCGTCGTAAACGTATACGGGGCGATGAGTTCAGAATCATGGCGCTTACGTAAAGAAGGATTCGACGCCTGTATGAAGGAATATCCTGAGATCGAATATATTCAGGTTCCCGGTGAAGGAGAGCAGACAAAATCTCAGGAAGCGCTCACAAATGTAATAGCGCAATATAACAAGGAGATCGACGCCGTTCATTGTCCGTCAGACGCGCCCGGACTTGGCTGTGCTGAAGCTCTCATGGTTGCGGGGATGTGGCGTCCGGTCGGAGACGATAAACATATTATCTTCGTCACTGGCGATGGTGAACCGGACGCGGTAAAAGGTCTCATGGACGGTTACTACGACGGCATAGTCGTGGAGGATGCCTACGCATACGGACCAATGGCTGTGGATCTGTTGGTTCAATATATCTTCCAGGGCAAAATTGTTCCAACCGGCGGAACATATACGAACGAAAACTTCTATTGGAAAACGGCGGAATTCAGCAACTCGGAAAGAGGGCCAGTGCTGATGGTTCCCCCTTACGTACTCGATTCATCCAATGTAAATGACGACAGGCACTGGGGCGTTATGGCGCTCAAAGCGGAGGGCGTCATTCAATAACCAGCAAATTGACGCATGGAATGAATATCAGGGTGGAATAAACGGCATACTCCGTTTTTTTCCACCCAAACCAAAGGAACGGATCAATCATGAACGAAATATTATTGCAAGTTGAAAACGTAAGTAAAAATTTTGGTTCGACAAAGGCGCTGAAGGATGTGTCATTTTCAATCGCCAAAGGCACGATACATTCTCTTCTCGGTAGAAATGGCGCTGGCAAGTCCACCGTCGTCAATATAATTGCCGGAATTTATAAGCAGAACAGCGGTAATATTTTGTTTGAAAACGAAGATATCACAAAATTTTCAGTGTATGAACGCCAGGAGATGGGCATAAAAATCGTTCCCCAGCACGCGAGCGTAGTGCCGCATCTTACAGTTGCCGAGAACATTTTTATGGGAATCTGGCCACGAAACGGCGCCGGTTTTATCGACTGGCAAAAACTTCGCAGGGAGGCGGCATTGGAACTGGATCGCTATGGATTACACGTTGACGCTAAAGCCACGGTTAAATCACTGAACGGCGTCGACCAGAGAAAGGTAAATATCATCCGGGCAATGCACGGCGGAGCAAAACTGATAATACTTGACGAACCGACTACGGCACTCTCCTCCGATGAAAGACAGGAATTATTCGTATTCGTAAATGAACTCAAGGCGAAAGGTACCGCGTTTATCTTCATAAGCCATTACCTTCAAGAAGTGGTAGAGCTGTCAGATGATGTTACCGTAATCCGCGACGGCATGGCATTCTCAGGCCGCGGCAAGGACGGGTTCAGCGAAAAAAATCTCGCGCACTTGATAACAGGCGAAGAGGTTAAATTGTCGCAAAGAACATTGCGGAAAGATATCGAAAAATCGATTGTGATGGAGTGTAAAAAATTAAACGGCCACATCCTTAAAGATGTCTCATTGAAACTATATAGCGCCGAAATAACGGGCTTGGTTGGTTTTCCGAGTTCCGGCGCGCGTGAATTGTGCAGAACTATATTTGGGCTCGAGAACATTTATTCGGGCTCAGTAACGATAAACGGGAAAGAAAGATTCCATGTTTCCGTACCAGACGCAATGAGCAACGGTATAGCATATCTCTCTTACGACAGACACAGGGAAGGCATAATAAAACTCCTTTCAATCGCAGACAATATCAGTATTCCGCTATTGAACGCCGAGTTGAAAACCAGCTTCGGCCTGTTCAACAAAAAGAAAGCGCTGGACATTGCCAAGCATTATTTCGATTTGTTGAACATAAAAGCAAATTCAATACTTGATAAACTGCTGAATCTTTCTGGCGGCAATCAGCAGAAAGTTGTAGTTGCAAAAACGTTGGCTTCCAACCCCAATATTCTGATTCTCGATGAACCGACGATAGGTATCGACATCAAAAGCCGGGAAGAAATCATCGAAAACACAGACCGCATTTCCACGGAGAAAAAAACGAGCGTTTTATATCTGACCAATGATTTTGATGAATTGATACGCATAGTGGACAGAATATTGTTTTTTCAGGATGGAAAATTGATGCGAGACATTAGAAACGATGGGTTGACACATGAGGACATAGTTCGCATACGTGACGAAGTAAAGCGCGCGTCAATGCAAAAAACCACGAGCTATATTGTTTAGACCATTATTCGGAGGTGCCCATGCTGTGGAAAAAAATAAAGCCTTGAAAACCAGACTCCTGAACAATATCGTATGGATACTATTGGTATTGACTATAATCATAATAGGCATGATGGACTCGAGGTTCTTCTCTCCCGTCATTCTCGGAAACATCGTAACGCAGGCGACAGTTCTCGGAATACTCTCATTCGCGCAGGCATTTGCCATAATGCTCGGCGCAATAGATCTTTCCCTTCTTGGAGTTATGTCCTTTTCAGCGACCAGTGGTTTGATTTTGGTTAGAAACGGCTGCCCGGTTCCAATAGCGATACCTGTGATCTTTTTTGTTGGCATGGCTATTGGCCTGCTCAACGGAGTCCTGATCGCCAAGCTGAAAGCAGTTCCGTTGATAGAAACGCTCGCCGTCAAATTGACTCTGCTGGGAGCTTTCCTCGCGATTACTTCCGGACGGGCAATTACCAATCTGCCTCCCAGCTATAAATGGTTCGGACAAGGCAACATAGGGCGTATTCCGGTTCTGCCGTTGATTCTCGCGCTCGTCTTTGTCATTGTCTACATAATATGGAATTGGACTCCGTTCGGGAGAAGTCTCTACGCGGTCGGAGGAAATCCGGAAGCGGCTCGCGTATCGGGTATCAAAGTGGACCGTATCACAATTATGGCTTTCGGTTTTTCAGGGCTTCTCGCCGGAATCGCCGGATTCCTGCTTTCTGCGTACACTGGAGCCGTGACGTCCACTTTTGGAACATCGTACGACATGAACAATATCGCGGCGGCGGTCATCGGCGGAGTTGCGTGCAGCGGAGGACAGGGCACCGTCCAGGGCGTGCTCGGAGGTGTCTTATTACTCACTGTGATTCAAGTCGGTCTCCAAATTCTCGGCGTATCCAGTTATTACGTACAAATGATAAACGGGTTAATCATCTTTGTTGCGGTTCTGCTTGACGCGATCCGCCTCAAAGCGCAGCAAAGCTGATAAATACAGAAATGGAGGTATGTTTAGATGGGAATTCTTGAAAAGATGAGACTTGACGGCAAAAAAACATTCATCACGGGCGGAGCGAGAGGGATAGGCAAAAGCATTGCGTACGCTCTCGCGGAGGCTGGAGCCGATATAGCGATAGTCGACGTGGATGTCAACGAGTCGCGAAAAACATGCGAAGAAATCATGAAAATCAACAATAACAAAATGATCGCCATCAAAACGGACATCACCAGTCCCGAGCAGGTAAACGGGATGATTGACGCCGTATTAAAGGAATTTGGAAAAATTGACGCCGCATTCTGCAATGCAGGGATAACAAATGAGGCTGCGGTCGAAGATGATCTCTACGAAGACTGGAAGAAAATAATCGACGTCAATCTCAACGGCACATTCCTAACAGCGCAGGCGGCCGGTAGGGTTATGTTGAAACAAGGCGGAGGGTCCATAATTTGCACGGCTTCCATGTCCGCTCATATAGTAAATATCCCGCAAAGGGAAGCCTCTTATGCCGCTTCAAAAGCGGGAGTCATACAAATGGCGAAAGCGATGGCGATAGAATGGGCTACGAGAAACGTCCGAGTGAATACTATCAGCCCAGGGTATATGGCCACAGAAATGACGCTCAATACCCCGGCGCTCGCACCGCTCATCGATCAATGGGAAGCCCTTTCACCGTTGCGTCGCATTGGTAAACCGGAAGAGCTGCAATCGATAGCGGTGTATCTTGCCGGAGATACCAGTTCTTTTACGACCGGCGCTGATTTCATAATAGACGGCGCATATACATGTTTCTGACAGGATTCTAAAAATGTATAAAGGTTTTGAGATAAAGAAACCTTTTTTCGAATTTGGCCCAAAAGTTTATCTATACGGCGATAATTCCGTGGATATGGCTGTTTATGCTGATAAATTGAGCGAAAAATATGAAGTTGACATAATTTTCTCCGCTCAGTACACGGATATCGAGCGCATATCAAAAAAGACTAAAAACATAAAAATTTTTGCCCAACACATGGACCCGATTTGTTCTGGCCGCGGCATCGGCGGCGTGCTCGCGGAAGCGCTGAAATACTCCGGAGCGAAAGGCGTTTTGTTGAATCATGCGGAGCGCCAGGTATCGCTTTCCGTTTTAAACGCCACAATCAAGCGCGCTGATGAAGCCGGTCTCGCAACGTTGGTATGCGCGGGCTCGATTGAAGAAAGCGCCGCTGTCGCTTGCCTGAAACCCAATATCATCATTGCAGAATCTCCTGAGTTAATAGGCGTTGGAAAGCGCGATGAGAAAGATATGGATGAAATTGCCGGAATCAACTCCGCTGTGAAAAATATCGACAAGGATATCCTCGTGCTGCACGGAGCCGGGATATCTGACGAAAACGACGTATACAGGATTATCCTGGCTGGCGCTGACGCTACAGGCTCCACCAGCGGAATAATCAATGCCGCCGATCCCAAACAGATGTTCCAAAATATGATAATAGCCGTGAATGAAGCATATCATGAAAGAACAGGCAAGAGGAGGGCTTAGCATGACGACATTTCACGAAACCATACCCGTCAGGTCGAAACACGGCATATATTTTGAAGACCTGACGGAAAAATTAAAAGAAATAATAAAAAAATCCGGCGTGCAAAATGGGATTGCTGTAGTATTTTCACAGCACACCAGTTGCAGCGTTTTGATCCAAGAAGATTCAGAGGGTGTTACATACGCCGAAATTCCGTATATTCTTCAAGATACCGTAAATTGCCTCGAAAAAATAATACCCGACTGCAAATACGAAGGGCAGTATCTTCACCCGGGGAAACACCATACGGAACAGGCGTGGAAACTTAGGCAAGAACTCAGTGAATGGTGTTTGAACACCGACGGACATATAAGGTCATCCATCATGGGGCGTTCAGAATCGATACCCATAG
>JAISDQ010000092.1 GCA_031264605.1 Synergistaceae bacterium
ACGCCGTTGTCGCGCGCGAGTTTTTTCAAACCGGCCATGTCCAGCCCGAGAGCGCCTTTGCTGCTGGTGACGACGCTCGCGCCCGAGGCCAAGGCGGACTTCATTATGCTCATCCCGGGTTCGCCGGTCTTGTAATTGGTTGGAGTGGCCTCGCACAGTATTGATATCCCGGATTCGCCGACGAGGGTTTTTATATCGTTCGGGGCGGCGCGTTCCGCGCTTGCGCCGTGAAAATTTCCGTCGCGCGCCAGTTTCGCGGCAAGTTCTCCGGGATTCAGCCCATCTTTCGAAAAGACCGTCCCCTTTATCGCGTCGGTGACGAAAATCAACCTGAAATCCGCGCCATAGCGCTCTTTCAGGTAATCCCCCTTTGCGTCCAGCAGTTCCAGCAGTCCGCCGCCTACCGTTCCGCATCCGGCCAATCCTATCCTCGTAACCATCCAAATTCCTCCGTTCAGTTTCACTCGGAAACAACAAATTCAATCATGGGAAACGATATCGCGTCTATCCTGTCAATCAAAAGCGAATCGGCGGCTTTGCCGGGTATCTCCTCGCCGAGGCGCAACCCGGTCGCCACGGCCCGCCCCACCACGGCCCTGCCACCGGTCACGGCGACTCCCCAGGTGTTGTGAAACACCGCGGGTTCTCCGTCGTATGGCCCCAGGTAAAGCATTATATGCCCGGGCATATGAATCAGCGTGGCGAAAGGCACGCCATCCCGAATTACAGTCTCGTTCCGCTCCCGCGCGGACGCGTCCTTCAGCGAAATTCGCGAGCCGGCAAAGGACTGGTCGCCCGAGTTGCGCGGCAGCCATATCCCGAAGAGCGAAAAATAATCCCTCGTCATCGACGAACAATCCCTGAGGCCCGACTTTCCGCCCCAGCCGTAAGGCTCGCCCATCATCCCGTCGATGGTCCTTGCCGCGTTTTTTGGGGTGAAAGGCACTGGAAACGGCTCAGCCGCGCCTTCTTCCGGCGTCCAGCGTATGGCGTCGGCAAAACCGTCCTTGCCTCTGACCGGCAGCAGCAACGCCCCGTCCTCCGAAGGCAACACGGTTCCCAGTTTGAACGCGGCGACGGCCTTTCCGTCCGGATCCTCCATCTTTACGTTGTCCTTCACAAGAACCGATTTTACCGCCGAAACGTACATGTCGGTGAAGTCCCTGTCCGCGGGAGCTATCGCGGCCGACGTCACCCATCCCGCAGCGGTTCCCGTGGCGACGAATATCCAGTTCGAGTCGGCGGAAGCGTTGTATATGGCGAGCGGTTCCCCCGGTCTCACCGTGGAGATTTGCAGGGCGTCGAGCTTGAGGCGGCCGCCCGATCCGAGCGCCGCGTCTTTCGAATTGTAAAGGGGCTGTCCGTACGGGAAAGCCCTGAGATCGGCCGCGCTCAGGACCACTCCCGGCCTTGGAACGGCCGAGGCGTCTACGGCCCCGTTCTTCACGATCGCGTCCAGCGATTTTTTGGGGAAGACGACTCCGTCCGACGCGTAAAACCGTTTTTTAGCGAGGGAGGCGTAGTAATTCAGAAGACGGTCGAAGGTAAGATCGAGAAACGACAAGTCCTCGGCGCTCCACGGCGCGAAATGCCTCCTGAGATACTCTTCGGCGTAGACGACCTGATTCACGTAATCGACGATCGCCGCGTCCGGCTCCGGGGGCATGTAAGCCGCGCCGTTCTGCGGGAAGCGCTCGATGTCCCTGAATTTACGCGCGGCCGCGTCAGCGGCGCGCGGCGCGGCGAGCGCGAAGAGGAGGACGGATGCCGTGACTGCCCAAAACAGACGTTTCGATTTGAGCGTACGCTTCAGCATAAGGCCGACCTCAGCCTGGAGGCGAGATGGGTGTATCTCATTCCCGTCCTGTCGTTTTTGACGGCCATCGCGAGCGCGCGCTTCGTGCCGACCAGAACGGCAAGTTCTTTGGCCCTCGTGATGCCCGTATAAAGCAGGTTCCTCTGGAGAAGAAAATAATGCTGCGTGTGGATGGGCATTATGACTGCGGGATACTCGGACCCCTGCGATTTATGTATGGAGACCGCGTAGGCGTGGATGAGTTCGCCCATGGACTCGGCCTCGTAGACGGGCTCGGCGTCGTCGAATTTGACGGTGACGAGGCGCGCGGCGGGATCTATGGTTTTTATGACGCCGATATCGCCGTTGTATACCTCTTTTTCATAGTTGTTCGCTATCTGCATCACCTTATCGCCCGTCTTGAATTCCCGCTTTCCCACCGTGAGAGTGTTGCCGGGGCCGGAGTTGAGTTCGCCGCGGATTACCGCGTTCAGGTTCGACGCCCCGAGTATTCCGTCGTGCATCGGCGTCAGCACCTGCACGTCCTCCACCGGGTCGAGGCCGAAGCGTTTCGGTATGCGATCCCTCACGAGGGACAGGATTATTTCGAGGCATTTCGACGGGTCGTCCTGCTCGATGATGTAAAAATCCCTGAGCCTGGCGCCGCCCCTGTCCTCGGGGAGCAACCCCGAATTTACGCGGTGAGCGTTCACGATGATGCCGCTGTCGCGCGCCTGGCGGAAGATGACGTTCAGTTCCGCCACCGGAATGACGCCCGATGACAGGAGGTCTCTCAGCACGCTGCCAGGCCCGACGGACGGAAGCTGATGCACGTCGCCGACCAGTATGAGATGCGCTTCGGGACGCAGGGCGCAGAGCGTCCTGTACATGATGTGAATGTCGACCATGGAAATTTCGTCTATTATCAGCAAACGGCATTCGAGAGGAAGGTTTTCGTCGCGCGCGAACCTGAAACCGTCGGATTCGAGCAGGCGGTGAATGGTGAGCGCGTTCATGCCCGTCGCCTCGGACATCTTTTTTGCCGCCCGCCCGGTAGGCGCGGCTAAGCTTGTTTTGACGCCGCGATCTCCCAGTATTCTTATTATTGCCTTCAATATGGTTGTCTTGCCGGTTCCGGGGCCGCCGGTGATTATCATCACTTTCGAACTCAGGGCGAGTCTCACCGCTTCCCGCTGATTTTCCGCCAATTTTATCCCCATGGCGCGTTCGGCGTCCGCTATGGCGGCGTCCGAGTCGATTCCGGCGTAACCGCCGATTATATCGTCCTCGGAGCGGGATTTCAAAAGGCGCGCCATCATCTGCGCGGATTTGCTCTCGAAAACGTAATACATAGGAAGATATACGGACTCCACGGTTTCCTCGCCGCCCGCGCCCGTCTCCCCGACCAGCGCAGACGCTTCGATCGCCCTTCCGACGGAGGCGTCTGCGCAAACCGGGGAAATATCGAGCAGTTTCGCCGCGTGTCCAGCGAGCACATCCCTCGGCACGCAGACATGTCCTTCCTCCGTGAGCGTGCCCAGGGCGTACCTCATGCCGGCGTCGGTTCTCATCGCCGAATCGCGCGGCACTCCCATATTAGCCGCGAATTTGTCGGCGGTGAGGAAGCCGATGCCGAACACATCGTCGGCGAGCTTATACGGATTTTCCTTCAAAACGGCAATGGCCTGGTCTCCGTACTCTTTATAAATTCTCGCCGCGAATCCCGGGCCGATGCCGTTGCTCTTGAGGAAATACATGACGGCGCTCACGGCCCGCTGAGATACCCACGACCGCTTGATGGAGTCTAGCGTCTTGCGCCCGATGCCCTTCACTTTGAGAAGCTCGTCAGGATCGTTGTCGAGGATGTCGAGCGATGATTCGCCGAATTGGGCGATTATCCTGTTCGCGGTCTCGGCGCGGATACCCTTTATCAGGCCGGACGAGAGGTATTTTCTTATTCCGTCGATCGTGGAGGGCAAAAGCGGACGGCATTCGGAAAACTGAAACTGAACGCCGAATTTCGGATGTACGGCCCAGTGCCCGACGAACTCGAGTTCCTCTCCCGGCATATGCCTGCAGGCGATTCCGACGGCGGGGACGAGTTCGGATTCTCCGTCGGCGCGAATTTTGAAGACGGAGTAACCGTTGTCCTCGTTGGCGTAAGTGACCCTTTCGAGCAGCCCGCGGAGGATTTCTTCCTCCGCGGGTTCTTCATGGAATGGGCTCTTCATGGCGATTCGCTACAGAAAACGCTCCACGTACGCTCCTCCGTTATCCCTGAAAACGGGGTTGAATGTCACGGGTTTGCGCCCGAAACAGATGTCCATCTGCTCGTAGAAGGAGACGAGGTTCAAGTTGACGTAACGCTGTTTGATCGCCTCTTTTGTGGGCATGTAACGAATCTCGCCGTCCACAACGCCGTAAATGGTGACGCCGGTCGTGCCGTTTATGAGAAGCATTACCGCCCCTCCGCCTATTTCTTTGCCGAAACTTACGTCGTAAGCGGCCGTAGAGCCCGACCTGACCAGATGCCCGGGGGTGACTTCCCGAATCTCGGGGGTCTCGAGGACTCCTTCGACGAACATCCCGGAATCGATCATGAACTTGTGTATCTCTGGGTCGGTTTTCATTCGGGTTTCGAGGGCGTTGCGCACGTATTTCGCCGCTCCCTCGAGTTTTATGTGGCCGAACGAATCCTTGGCGCCGCTCTCCGTGAAGAGACGGCCCTCCTCGTTTTTGATTCCCTCGGCCACCACTATGCTGTACATGCCGCTGTATACGTCGCTGTTCAAGATGCGGCGGGTATAAACCCTCTTCATGTGATTGTACACTTCGTCGAAGTCGACCGGTATTTCGGGAATCAGTATGCAGTCGGCGTCGGCCGCTATGCCGCCGCGAAAGGCGGTATGCCCCGCGTAGCGCCCGAACACCTCGACCACCATCACGCGGTTGTGGGTCTGACCCGTCGTCTTGATGTCCTCCACGATGTGGGCAATTTTATTGACCGCCGAGTCGCCTCCGACGGAATAGGTCTGGAGGTCGAGGTCCATGGTCTTGGGAGCGTGAACGCAGGGAATGCCGTTCTCGCCAAGATCGACCACTACGCTCCCCGTGTCGTCGCCGCCCGATATCACAAGCCCGTCGATGCCGAACTTTTCGAGTCCTTTCGAGATGCGCTTGTATTTATCGGGATTCGCTATCTTCGAAATTTTCACCCTGGAGTGCCCCGCCTCGGAACCGGCAAACGCGGAATTGACGTGATCGACCCGCTCTTCGTCGAGCTTCGTCAGGCGTTCGATTTCGACCAGATTGTAAAGTCCGGCGTATCCGTTCGGTATGATGTACGCTCCTATGCCGTTTGCTATCGCGATACGGGCCGCGCCTCTGACTACCGCGTTCAGCCCTCCGCAATCGCCGCCGGAAGTTATGATTCCTATATTTCTGATCTTGTTGCCCATACCTTTTCTCTCCTCCGTTTGAAGAAACATAGTATATTATATTGTCATACGGAAAAGATTATATATCATAACCTGTATGGATTTTTGGCGAAGGATCGTCACGATTTGAACGAGCGCAAAAAAATAAACATCGAGGAGCGGGATCAATGCGCGAAAAAATTTCCCTTTTGACTCGAGGCGCCGCTATAGCGGCCCTTTACGCCTCGTTGACGCTTATATTACAGCCCATTTCGTACGGCCCCTGCCAGGTGCGCGTGTCGGAGGCACTCACGCTGACGCCGGCGCTCTGGCCCGAAGCGATCCCCGGGCTCTTCGTGGGATGTTTCATCGCGAACGTGCTGGGCGGCTACGGGCTCTGGGATATTTTTCTGGGCAGCGCCGCCACGCTATTAGCGGCCTTCCTCACGAGAAAAGCGAAAAACGATTTTCTGGCGGCGGCGTCTCCGGTCGTCGTGAACGCCCTCGTCGTCGGTTTCTATATGTCGTACGTGACCGGCATGCCCACTTTGATGTGGATGCTGAACGTAGGCGTCGGTGAAATGATAGCCTGCTTCGCCCTGGGTCTGCCTCTCCTGCGCTTCTTGCGCCGAACGCGGTTTTCGGGACAAAAATGAATGAGGAAATTACCCTAAACTCCCAAAATATTAACTACCTCAAATCCAGGAGAATGTGAAGAAAAGGCAGAAGTGATGCGCTATTTTTGTTTGCAAATATGATTATTATTTGATATATTGAGGTAGTTAA
>JAISDQ010000093.1 GCA_031264605.1 Synergistaceae bacterium
AAAACTTCTCCGCGATAAAGATAACCCTCTGAATAGAGTGAATCGCATTCATTATCTGCTCAAGAACTTCCTTTATGCCCACACAAGCTTTAAACGCGACCGGTTGCAAGGGTATTTGAATCTGTTTGCATTTGTAATGAATCCGCCGGTTGATAACCTCGAAAAAGTAGAGATACTTCTGGATTTAGCTTTTCGAAATCCGAAAACTCTACGATACAGAGAGTTTTATGGCTTAGAGTGAGTGTTTCTAGCACCACTGTGCAAGTAAGGATTTAAATAAAATATGAGTGATAACTATCACCGGAGGTGATTGACTTCCTGACCTATGGAAAACAATTGCCGGTATTGAACCCGCTGTTTTTGCAAGCCAACATTGCACGTTTGACGACCTTATGAAAATTTTCTCATTTTGAATATTCCACTACCGGCGCAAGTTCCCGAGTACCGTCGGCGGCCTTTAAACTTTATCGCTAGGTAAATACACGTAAATGCGCGTTTGTCATCTCGTGCGTGCTAAAATAATGGAAAATTTAAGTTATAATATCCCGCAGGGAGAATTCGCAAAAGTGGTCACTTCATTCGAGGATGTTTTGGTTGCCGGCAGCGCGGAAACGGATTGATTCGCGCGCGCCGCGTTGCATCGCGGAAGGGAAGACATATGTTGAAACGGGTCGTAATAGCGGATGACGAACCAATTGTACGCGCGGACCTCTTTTATTTGCTGAAAGACCTCGGATTTTCGGTGGAGGGTGAGGCGGCGGACGGCTTTGACGCTGTGGAACTATGCAGGAGAGTCAGGCCGGATCTGGTGCTGATGGACATCAAAATGCCGGTTTTCGACGGGCTTGGCGCGGCGGACGCCATATTGAAAGAGGATATAGCCGGCTGCGTTGTCATGCTGACCGCTTTATGCGACCAACAATTCATAGACAGGGCAAATCTTGTAGGCGTTACCGGTTACCTTGTCAAACCAATCGATAAAAGGCTGCTTTTACCTACTATCGAAGTGGCTTATTCGCAAAGCCAGCGCCTCAAACAGAGCCGGCTCGAAGCCGAACAGGCGAAACGAAAGCTGAAAGAGAGCCGGCTGATCGAAAGAGCCAAGCTTTTAATCGGCAAAGAACTTGGAATATCGGAAGGCGACGCTTACCGGGAATTACAGAGAATGTCCATGAATAAGCGATGTTCGATGCTGTCATTGGCCGAAACGGTGATCGAGCGAAACTCTCAGCGCGAAATAGTAAATCAGGCCAAACGTTATATGATGGATAACGACGGTCTCTCGGAAAACGGCGCGTTCAAGCGCCTGACCTCGTTGTCGCAGACGAAGAAGATTTCCATGCAGCAAGCCGCGCAATACATCCTTTCACGGGAAAGTTCCAAAATATGAACGCAAGCGAGATATGCCGCGCCAAAACCATACTGTCCGACGACGATATCTCGATCATCGAATCGATGGAGGCAAATCTCCAGGTTGTGGCGGATCTCACGGCGTCGGATATTTTTGTGGACTGCCTCGCGAAAAATGGGAACGAGTCCGTCGTCGTGTCTCAGGCCAAACCGCGTTACGGCTGCGTCTCCATGTACGAGGGGTCGGTAGTCGGGATGCCGGTCTACAGGGAAAACGAACCCGCGGTTTTTTACGCGTTCGAATCGGGTATGCCGGTACGCGATTTAAAGGCCGTCACTCAGGAAAATGTGACGGTAAAACAGGTCGTCGTCCCGATCAAAACGGATGAAAGCCATATAATCGGCGTACTGATAAGCGAGAGGGATATAAGCGTCAACATTATGCACGAGAAAAAATTCAATGAACTGGCCCGTCGTCAGGAAGAACTTAACGGAATGCGTTTCCAGCCCGACCGCGATGCCGGCGACATGGCGGCGAGGGAAATGCATCATAGGGTTAAAAACGGCTTACAGCTATTGGCAAGCGTCATGAATTTGCAGGCAAGGCAATCCAAAAATCCTGACGTAAAGCGACTTTTCGAATCAAATACCGCGAGGGTCTTATCCATCGCGTCAACTCATGATATAATAACAAAAAATGGAGTTACGGGAAATTTATCGCTGTTAGAGGTTCTAAAACGGATTATCGACAATCTGACAAGATTGACGGAAAGTTCCCGCTCGATCGAGATTGATATAGAAGGAACGGACGCAACGGTAAACGCGGACATCGCATCATCGGTAGCTTTGGTCGTAAACGAGCTTGTATCTAATTCGATAATGCACGGTTACGAAGACGGAGACAAGGGACGGATCAGGGTCAATATTCATAAGGGGGGGCTCGACACCTCTATATGGATTGAGGACGACGGACGCGGTTTTGACCGGCAATTCCAGAAAGACGGGCAGTTAGGTTTGTTTTTGGTGAGGGAGACGGTACGCGATAAATTAGGCGGTGATTTTTTCATATCTTCCTCCGAGAAAGGGACGCGAGCTTCTTTTAGTTTTAAAAATACGTACTGACGCGTATAAAAAAATTTAAAACGCACAAGAGAGTGCGGGATTGGCAAGAGAGCCCTGATGGCAGATTTTCTGTCATTGGGGTTTTTTGTTTATAGGCATATATGGGAGGGCGCCATGGACGGAGAGGTTATAACAAGCGTCGGGATAGACATTGGCACATCCACCTCGCAAGTGGTTTTTTCACATTTGTTCCTTAAAAACACGTCCGGATGCTTTTCCATCCCGCACATCGCGTTTGTGGACAAGAAATTGATCTACGCGAGCCAGGCGCATTTAACGCCGTTTAAAACCCAGACGACTCTCGACGATGAAGCGCTGCGGCGCTTAGTGCTTTCCGAATATGAAAACGCCGGTTTGAAACCGGGCGATATCGACGCCGGCGCGGTGATAGTCACCGGAGAGGCGGCCCGCAAGGAAAACGCCGAAATGCTGCTGAATTCCCTTTCGGATATCGCGGGGGAATTCGTGGTATCGACGGCGGGCCCCGATCTCGAAGCCATAATATCCGGCAAGGGCAGCGGGGCGCAACAGATATCGAAGGCCAGGGGCATATGCGTAATCAACTTCGATATCGGCGGAGGCACCACCAACATCGCCGCTTTCGACGACGGAGAAATCACGGCTAAAGGGTCTTTAGACATCGGAGGACGCCAGATACGCGTAGAGGACGGGCGTATATCTTATATCAGCAAAAGCGCCGTGAAGATAGCCGCGGCCGCGGGATTTTATCCTGAACTCGGAGAACCCGCCGACCCTGACATGCTGCGCGGGATATGCAGGGCTATGGCGGAAGTGCTGGAACAAGCGGCTGGAGTGTCTCCGGCGGACGATCTGCTCGAAGAAGTCAGGACGGCCGGCAGCACCTTCTTCGCGGCGCCCGGCAACGCGAAAGCCGTCTGTTTTTCAGGGGGTGTTGCCGACTGCATACATTCGACCGGAGGAGACCCGTTCCGCTACGGCGACATAGGCCCGTTTCTCGGGGAGGAGATAGCCGGAAGCCGCATCTGCTCCGAACTGACCCCGCTGCGCGGAAAAGAGACCATACGCGCCACCGTCGTCGGCGCCGGCAGTTATTCGACCACGGTGTCGGGCAGCACCATATCGCATCACGGAAGCGTACTGCCGCTGAAAAATCTGCCGGTACTGAAACTCGACCATTTCGAGCAGGAACGCTGCTACGGCGGCGATTCCGAATATCTGGAGGAAAAAATAAAATGGTTCCTTGGGCAAAATGACACTACTCGGATGGTTTTATCGATGACCGGGGAGCGCAGCCCGTCGTACGCCCGCCTCAAAACGCTCGCCCAATGCGT
Source organism: Synergistaceae bacterium (assembly GCA_031264605.1). Lineage (GTDB taxonomy): Bacteria > Synergistota > Synergistia > Synergistales > Synergistaceae > JAIRKI01. Next base: position 3,786 of record JAISDQ010000093.1, read on the forward strand.
CGGCGAGGCCATGGGCGAGGCGCTGCCCGCCGAAGCCCCGTTTCTGCTGGCTCTCGAAAACGACACAGCAAAAGCTCTGGGACAAGCGATAGAAATGATAGCCGGCCCCACGCGCGCCGTAGTGTGCATCGATTCGGTGCGCACCGAGCAGGGGGACTACATCGACCTGGGACGCCCAATTATGGACGGGATGGTGATACCTGTAGTCATTAAAACTTTGGCGTTTGGATGACGCTCGCCGCGCTCGCGGCAAACGCGACAGACATCTAATTTTCGAAACTTGGAGGACTGCTGATGACACTGAAAAGCACATTGCTTGGCCGGACCTATACGTTTTCGTCAGTGAAAGAAGTGCTGGCTAAGGCAAACGAGCAGAAGTCCGGAGACGTACTGGCGGGGTTGGCCGCCGAGTCGGAACTCGAACGCGTGGCGGCCAAAGAGGCGCTTTCCCGAATGACGCTGAACACTCTGCGGGAAAATCCCGCCGTCCCATACGAGGAGGACGAAGTCACGCGAATAAATCAGGACGCGCTCAACGAGACCGTATACAACGGAATCAAAAACTGGACGGTCGCCGATTTTCGCGAATGGATACTCGACTGCGACACGGAAGAAAAAGATTTGCTCCGCGTGTCCGCGGGTTTGACCGCGGAAATGATAGCGGCCGTGACCAAGCTGATGAGCAACCTAGATCTGGTGTACGCGGCCTCCAAGATGAGAGTCCCGGCGAGATGCAACACGACGATAGGACTGCCGGGAACCCTGTCCGCCAGGCTCCAGCCTAATCACACTACTGACAATGTCGACGGCATAACCGCGTCGGTACTCGAAGGTCTGACTTATGGGTGCGGAGACGCCCTGATCGGCCTGAACCCGGTCAATGATGCCGTCTCCAGCGTTACGGAAGTTTTAAAGCGCCTCGACGACATTAAAAACAACTATGGGATACCGACTCAGATATGCGTGCTCGCTCATATAACGACTCAGATAGAAGCTGTGCGCCAGGGAGCGCCGGCTGATTTGATATTCCAGTCCGTCGCGGGCAGCGAAAAGGGCAACAGGGCGTTCGGTTTCAGCCGCGAAACGGTCATCGAGGCTCACGAGCTTCTGCGTAAGCACGGAACGTCGGCCGGCCCGAACGTCTTATATTTTGAGACGGGCCAGGGTTCCGAGCTTTCGAGCGAATCGCATCACGGATCGGATCAGGTCACGATGGAAGCCCGTTGCTACGCGTTTTGCAGGGAATTTTCCCCATTTCTAGTCAATACGGTCGTAGGTTTCATAGGGCCCGAATATCTTTACGATAGCCGGCAGGTGGTAAGAGCCGGTCTGGAAGACCATTTCATGGGCAAACTCTCCGGCTTGCCGATGGGATGTGACTGTTGCTATACAAATCACATGATGGCGGATCAGAATGACCTGGAAAATCTCTCTCTCCTGTTGGCGTCGGCCGGCGTCAACTACATCATCTCCGTCCCCGCCAGCGACGACGTGATGCTCAATTATCAGAGCAACGCCTACCACGACATAACCGCGATACGCGCGGCGCTGAACCTGCGCCCCATCAGAGAATTCGAACTGTGGCTCGAAAAAATGGGGATAACCGAAAACGGCCGTCTCTCGAAACATGCCGGCGATCCGTCGTTTTTGCTTGGAAAGAAGGCTTGAGTCAACATGGACAACAGCGTGATAGAACAGGTAGTAGAAGCGGTGCTGGCGGAATTGTCCCGGAGCGAAGGCGTGACTGTCCCAGAAGCGCCGGAAATTCACGAGCCGGAGGAGAGGGACATCACGAGCGAGGCGGAACGTGCGGCGGTGTTGGTGAAAAACCCCGTCGACGCCGAGGCAATAGCGAGGATGAAGAAATACACGAATGCCCGCGTGGGGGTTGGGCGGGCCGGAACCAGATACAATACGCAAACTCTCATCACGCTGCGCGCCGATCACGCCGCCGCCAGGGACGCGGTTTTCATGGATATCGATCGGGAATTATTGGACGGCATAGGTTTATTTGCGGTGGAAAGCCGCTGTACCACCAAAGACGAGTTCCTTACGAGGCCTGATCTGGGCAGGCAGCTTTCCGACGAATCCGTTTCCGTAATATTGGAAAAATGCGTGAAAAAACCCGATATTCAGATATTCGCGGCCGACGGGCTTTCATCCACGGCGATCAAAGCCAATCTGCCGGATCTGCTTCCGTCTCTTCTCGACGGATTGAAGAACAGGAGCGGCATTTCCGTAGGCACTCCCTTCTTCGTCAAAAACGGCAGGGTCGGCCTGATGGATCAGGTATCGGAGCTGTTGGAAGCCAGGGTGACCTGCGTCCTGATCGGAGAAAGGCCGGGACTCGCCACGGCGGAGAGCATGAGCGCCTATATCGCGTATGAGGCGCGGGTTGGAATGGAGGAATCGCGCCGCACCGTGATATCGAACATACACCGGCTCGGAGTTCCGGCGGTGGAGGCGGGAGCGTACCTCGCCGGCCTGTTGTGCTCCATCTTGAAGGCGAAAGCGAGCGGAGTCGGTTTCAGGAGGGATACGGGAAATGAAGGGTGATCCGGTAAAGGCAAATGTTCTCAGCGTAAGGATAATCCCCAACGCGGACGCGGCATTGCTCAAAGCGCTGAAAGCGTCCCGCGCGGACCGCAGCCTGGGGCTCATAACCTCTGACTGCGACGACGTATCGTACGCGGCGCTCGACGAGGCGACTAAAAAAGCCGAAGTGCGGGTTGCGTACGCGAGGAGCATGTATGCCGGCTCCGCTAACGCAAACACCGCCCTGGCTGGAGAATTTCTCGGCATAATCGCGGGTCCCGACCCGGAGGAAATCCGCAGCGGCCTCGACGCGGCCGCGGATTTTATCGAAAATGTCGGGAGTTTTTACAGCGCCAATGCCGACGGTTCGATAGTTTACTTTGCCCACTGCGTATCCCGCACGGGTTCTTACTTGTCCAAAGAGGCCAAAATATCCGAAGGCGAGCCGCTCGCGTATCTGATAGCGCCGCCGCTGGAGGCGATGTTCGGCCTCGACGCCGCGTTGAAGATGGCCCGCGTCGAATTGAAGCTGTTCTACGGGCCGCCGACGGAGACAAACTTCGCGGGAGGGCTGCTGACCGGCGAACAGTCCGCGTGCCGCGCGGCGTGCGACGCCTTCGCGCAGGCGGTCTGCGACATCGCTACGACGCCGCTGGGATGAATCTGAAGCCATAGGGAGTGAACTGTATGAATTTCGATAAAGACTTGTGTTCGATACAGGAAGTACGAAATTTGGTAGCCAGGGCGAAGCGCGCCCAGAGCGAGTTCGCCAAATACGATCAGACCCGGGTGGATCACGTGGTAGA
>JAISDQ010000135.1 GCA_031264605.1 Synergistaceae bacterium
CTGCATATGCGACACGAGGGATTTAATATGCGCGATCATTTGGTTATATCTGCCGGCAAGCTCTCCGAATTCGTCATTCGCGAAGATTCGGGCCGTGACCGTGAGGTCTCCTTCACCGATGGCTTTCGAGACGCGAAGCAGCTCGCCGATCGACCTTCGTATCCCTCTCACCATTAAAACCGGAACGGTCACGGAAAAGACCGCTATCACGAGAAGTATCCCCAAAATTACGCGCACGGTCTTTTGGTATATCTCCTCGCTCATCACCATTACGGCCGCGCAGCCTTCCTGGTTGTAAACGACCAGATCGACTACGGAATTTTCCAATTCTTCGAACGAAGTCTGTGATTCTCCGTTTATCAGGGCCATGACATTTGTTTCGTTATTGGAATCGGACTCGTCCAGCAGTTTTTGAGAGACGGCGAGATACGCTTTCCAGTTGTCGATAATGAGATTGATCGCGTTCATATCCTCCTGACGCTGTTCCTCGGTGTCGTATGGGATGGTCTCAACGTCGTACTTGTACGCGTTCATTACTTCTTCGGCGTTTTTTATGGAGGTCTCTCTGTGCAGGAGAGTATTTTTTTTCTGAACGTCATCGGTTTGCAGGGTGTAATTCAGATCGTCTCTTCGAAGTGAAATGACGCCGAACTGCATGTCCGTCAACTGCGATATTCCATCCGTCCAACTGTTCGCTTCCACGACTCTGCCGTTGACGATATAAAGGGAATAGAGCGAGTACAGCCCGAAACAGATATTGATGGCAACGATTACAAAAAAGCTCAGAATCAATTTTACTTTCATGTTCATATTCTTCAAAGCGGTCCGCCCCTTTGCAAATATCTATCGTTCCAAATTTTTACGCTAATGTAATTTCTGTTTGTCCCATTCGAGACAAGCACTGTAGAAAACTATAGCACGAATATACGAAAATGGTTTATATTGCCAATCCGTATTCCAAGGCGGAATATGTTTAATTTTTATAAATAATTCCATTTGAACGCAATGATTTATATGGTTTATCGAGGATATAATTAAAATTTCAACGGTGTGGAGGCGTACGGAATGAAGATATGGCCGCGAAGTAATTATGTTCAGGAACATCGTGAAAATCCGGTTGTTTATCCGTGAAGCGCTCCTGTGTAAATTCGAGAGAGCGAACGATCGCCCTCTCGAATCGTGATTCGCGCTTACGGCGGCGAAGCGCCCGGATTAACGCGGAAAAATCATGCTGGGAAATCGGCCGCGATATTTCACTCCAAGCCGTCCGATACCGGCTCGTCATATTCGTATTCACCGTATATTGTCTCGATCAGGTCGTCCAAATATCCGTCGAGCGTATCGTCTATCCATACCGAACCGACCGCGAGACAATCGAGGGTCGGGACTTCTAGAGCCACTTCGTAATAGCAGTCGGCTTCTTCGGCGCCGCGATCCTCTATGAGCGTCACCGCGACGTCCGCCTTGTACTCTTCCGAATGTACCGCGCTGACGTACGACTTCGCTTTTTTGAGAGAGTCGATATCGACTTCCGTCCCGTATATGTTTGAAATTTCCTCGTAGGCGCGTTCCATGACGGCGTCCCTGTCGGCTATTTTGAAATCGCCGCGTTCGCTGAGTTCTTTCCACGAATCCGCGGCGGCGCACGACGCCGCGCATACGCAGATTAAGACGGCGGACAGAATGAAACTTTTGAACGACAACCCGCATCCCTCCTTATTTTTCGACCTGCCGCACAACGTCGATCACAGTGCCGTCGCGCCACTCCACGACCGCGACGACCCTGTCCGTCATGTGTATCGGCTCCATCTCCCCGCTCATGGCACGGGCGCGGGCGGCGAGTTCTTCCATCGGGACGAGAGGTATCTGTTTCGATATCGCGAAATCCGCCGCGGCGTCGAACAAATCCTTTCTCCTCGGGTTAATAGTCACGCCGAATTCGGTTACGAGAGCGTCAATAACCTCGCCCGGCGTAGTGACCGTGTGTACGCGCTCCACAACGCAGGGGATGCGCCCCCGGAGGAGCGGCTGCGCGATAATCGTGAGCTTTGCACCGGCTGCGGTGTCCTGGTGTCCTCCTATGCCGTGCAGCAGCGTGCCGTCGGCCTCGGTGTTGACGTTCGCGTTGAAATCCGTATCGACCTCCGTCGCTCCCAGAATCACAACGTCGAGCATGTTCACGGCAACGCCGCAGTTCCATGGGTTAGCGTACCAGTCGGCCGATATTTCGATGTGGTTCGAGTCGGAGGATATCGAGTTCACGGCCTCCAGGTCGAACGACTGGACGTCCATCAATTTGCGAACCAAGCCCTCCCTCATCAGGTCGACGAAATACCCGGTGATGCCTCCCAGGCCGAATGAGCCGGTAATGTTGCGGCGCCTCATCGCCTCTTTCATGAACGCGGTAACAGCGAGCGGTATGCCTCCCGCTCCCGTCTGGAAACTGATTCCGTCCATGAAATAAGGCGACGCTTCGATCAGCTTCGACGCGTATTTCGCTATCAAAAGGCGCAGGGGGTCGCGCGTGACCCTCGTAGCGCCCGAGACGATGCCGGCGGGGTCGCCGATGCTGTCCGTGACGGCCACCAGGTCGACGTAAATTCCGGGTATAGAGACCGGCGATATCGGAAAACTCCGCAAATTATCCGTCACGGCCACTACAACGTCGGCGTATTCGGCGTCGGTGAAAGCGTAGCCCATCGAGCCGCAGGCCGATTTGCCGGTCCGTCCGGAGATGTTGCCCCCTCTGTCGGCGGTAGGGGCCGCGATGAACGCCGCGTCGATATGCACGTCGCCCGACACGACCGCCCTGGGGCGGCCGCCGTGACTGCGAAGGACGACGGGCGTCCCGAGTTCCCCGCCCGAGACGAGCCTGCCTATGGCCCCGTTCACAGAGCCCATGATTTTCGTGACCACGCCGCTTCTGATGTAGGGTATTATCGTCTTGTGGACGTCGAACAGCGCGGTCGGAAATATCGTGAGATCGCCTATGCCCAGTTCCGCGCACGTCTTTATGACCTCGTTCACCACGAAATCGCCGTTTCTTAGGTGATGGTGAAAGGATATGGTCATTCCGCTTTTGAGCCCGGACGCCATGACGGCTTCCTTTATGCCGCCGATGACCTTGCTTCCCCCGTTCGGCTCGGCCGCCCTCATTTTGGGCCCCGCGCGATAGCCGGACGGCACGCGCGCGAACGCTCCCTCGAACAATTTTCCGGAAGTTTCGCCGTAACCGTCTATCAGGGACGGGATTTTTCTTTTCGCGGCGTTTATTTCCATATTATATTATCACCTCTTCTCCGTCGGCAGACCGGCTCGCGCGAGCGTGTATTCCGCCCGGCGGATCACCGGAGCGTCTATCATGCGCCCGTCGAGCGACACCGCGCCAAGCCCGCGTGCCGCCGCCGCCGCCGCCGCTTCGACTATCCTTTGCGCCGTCTCGATTTCATGCTCCGTGGGAGCGTATATCCCGTGAATGATGGGAATCTGGTTCGGGTGTATCACGCTCTTTCCGTCGAAACCGAGCTGTTTGACGAACGCGGTTTCGCGGCGCAGCCCCTCGTCGTCGGAGACGTGCGGAAATACCGTGTCGAGCGCGTCGACTCCGGCCGCGCGGGCGGCGACTATCAGCATGCGCCTTATCCACTCCAGTTCAGTTCCCTCTTTGCTGCGGCCGGTGCGAAGGTCGGCCGCCAGGTCTTCCCCCCCGGGCAGTATGGCGGTCACGCGCGGAGAAGCCGTAGCGATGTCGTAGGCCTTCCAAACTCCGCGGGCGCTTTCGAGCAGGCAGAAAATTTTCGTGCTGCCGCGTTTGACGCCGAATTTTTCCTCGGCTTCGGAAAGTTCCTCGTCGAGGTCGAGCACGGTTCTCGGGCTTTCAACCTTGGGCGCTCTCACGCCGGAGACGCCGCACGAAACCACGGCAGCGACGTCGTCGCGCCAGAAGTCGGTGTCGAGCCCGTTTATCCTGACCGTCACCTCGCACCGGCCAAACTCGCCGCGCCTGAGCACCTCGCGGGCCAGCACTCGCGCCGAATCTTTTTCCGACGCCGATACCGCGTCCTCGAGGTCTATCACCAATCCGTCGGGTTCGAAGAGGTGACCGCGGAGGAGCATATTCGGATTGTTGCCGGGAAGGTAGAGCATCGTCCGTCTCATGGCGCGAGCCTCGCGTATCTTCTGTAAGCCGCTTCGACGCGGGCGCCGAGGACGACGCCGAGCGCGCCGTTATCCTGCACGCTTATCCTGATAGGTTCGACCGCGCCGAGAGCGTCGAGCGTATCGTTTATCTCTTTTTCCATCGACGCTTTAAACCTGACGGCCGCGCCTCCCGAAATCTCTATGGCCCGCCCCGCGTCCGATTCGGAGACGACGACGAGACAATCCATGGACTCCAATGTTCCGGCCTGCGCGGTTTTTATTGCGTTCGCTTCCAAGTTTTCTCCTCCTTGTCAACGAAATTCGACTTTTGCCGTGGGTTTGACCTCGGAAAATTATAACATTTAATGGGGTATAATCATGTCGTTTGAAAAACTGTTATGTTTTTTGCGAGGTGATGGAATGGCGCGTACAATGGTATTTATAGATCACATGAATTTTCAGATCGCGCTCGGTTCGCTTTTCAGTCCCGAAACAGCGCCGAGACTCGATTACAACGAACTTCCGCGGCAGATCGTGGCGTCAAGCAACGCGGGGGAACTGATGAAGACGATATTATTCATACCGAAACCCGACGAGTTTCTGATGCAGGACGAAGGTCTCGAAAAATATTATCTCTGGGCGGCGGGCATGAGGGTACAGCGAAATTTTGACGTGGTGGAAGGCGCGCATATGGCGAGGCCGACTAAACCGGACGTATCGATGAACATAAGGGATAACGAAACTTATTATAAGGTTGAAAAGGGCACCGACGTCAATATCGCGATATATTCCCTTCGAATGGCCTTTTTCAACGCCTACGACACCGCCGTATTCGTAAGCGGGGACACGGATTATCTGTCTATATACGATACGCTGCGCATGATGGGAAAACTGGTGATGCTGGCGGTTGTGAAGGGGCAGTACATAGGACGCCTGATACACAACGTCGACGGTTTCATAAATCTGGACAGGACGTTCTTCTCGAAATGCACCTTGCGGGATAAAGACGGAAAACGCAAAACGAAACGCACTTGAGAGGCCGTATGTGAAACGTGTTGTACTCTCCGCACTGATAATGTTCTGCCTGCTGTCCGGTTTCGTTTGCCGGAGCCGCGCGGCGTCCGGAGCCGCCGCACGGAGGCCGAGCGACGAAGAGCGGGAATTTGCCTCGTTCGTGGACGGATTTATGGCCGGAGCGCAAAAAGAACGGGCGATACCGGGCATGGTTTTCGCGGCGGTTCAAAACGGCGAGATACTTTATCTCAAAGGGTACGGCGTGTCCGATATCGCGTCCGACAAGCCCGTGGACGCCGAGAAAACGCTTTTCAGGGTCGGCGCCGTCACGCAGCCTGTCACGGCGGCGGCTATCATGCAGCTTGCCGAGCGCGGCCGCATAGGCCTCGACGAGGACGTGAACATCTTCCTGCGAGGATGGAAGCTGACGAATCGATTCGATAAGCCGGTCACTCCCCGGCAACTGATGACGCACACTTCCGGCTTGGATTACATGAAACTCGAAACCGCCGCATCGACGTCGGCCGACGAAAGGGCATACGCGGCGCGGCTGTCCAGGACGATGCCCGCCGTAGTCAGCGAACCGGGATCCTATTACCGCGTCTCGGGCATGGGTTACGCCCTGCTCGGTTCGATAATAGAGCGATATTCCAGGATGAATTACGACGCGTCGATAAAGAGATATATATTCGGGCCGCTAGGCATGAACGGAAGCGTTTTCTACCTCGCGCCGGACGACGAAGCGAATCTGGCGACAGGGTACGACCCGCGCGGCGCAAAGATACCTTACGAATACAGGCGCGATCCTCCGGCGACGGGCATGTGCGCCACCGGGCGCGATATGGCGAGATTCATGATCGCTCAACTGTCGGGAGGCGTGATAGGAAGAAACCGGATACTGGGGGAACTTTACTCCAACAGCATGATGAGGAGACATTTTTCGCCCCACAATATGATAAACGGAACGGGGCTCGGTTATCTCGAACATCAGGCGGCCGGCCGCAGAACGCTTCAACAGCACGGAAACATGCCGGGATTTTCCAGTTTCATGATGCTGGCGCCGGATGAAAACTTCGGAGTTTTCTTCGCGGCCAACGAATCGGGGATCGACTTCGGCGGCAAACTAGCCGCGTCTATATTGGAACGCTTTTTCCCGGCGCCCGCGGGCCCGAACGCGCCGCCTCCCGCGCGGCGGGGGGGGTTTAACCCCGACATTCTCGGATACTACCGAACCAATAACATATCCCACAGCACGGCCGAAAAAATAACCGCGTTCAACGACGACCAGCTCAAGGTTTCCGCCGCTAACGGCTATCTCGTCACCGAGCATGCCAAACTCGGCTCGCCTCCCGTAAGATGGTTTCCGGCCGAAGGCGAGAGCGACGTTTTTCAGAAAATCGGCGAAGACGGGGCGTTCGCGGACGAATATATTTTGTTTCAAAGAGATTCGCGCGGCGAGCCGGCGGCCCTCGTGATGGGAAATGTCGGCGGCACATACGACAAACTGGCGCCGTACGACGGATATTACGCGAAATGGTCGGTCGCGGCGCTTTTCGTATTTACGGCCCTGCTGTCTTTTACGGGTCTTTACGTCGGCGGCTCGATCAACAAGGGCAAATTCCCGTGGGAAAAAGGGCTGCGTTCCGACACGGAATTATGGGGGATTTCGTCCGTTTTCTGCGCCGTGAATATATTTTTCGCGGTCGGTCTGGTCGTGGCGACCTTTGTTTCCGGTCACGAATTTCACATATTCGTGCCCTATCAGGTGAAAATTCTTTTCGTAGCGCCGCTCGCCGGAGGACTCGTACTGGCGTGGCTATGGTTCAGGATCGCGGCGAAAATACTGAATCCCGATTATCACTGGCTGGAAAAAACGGTGATAATAACCGCGGCCTTGGTCGAGACGGGATATATGTTCTTCCTCGCGCATTGGAGGTTGTTGGGTTTCATGTTTTAGCGCGGCCGCGGAATAATTTCCGCCAGATAGAATTATATGGGCGCGCATTGCGCGTCCGCGGCCGGCTCATGCCGGGTTAATCCCAAAAACATAACCACAGTGTTCGGGCTCCTCAAGGGGAGTCTTTTTTTATTGCCGGCAGCCCTTTAATTCCAGATTGATATCAAGTATGATAACATCGACGGCGAAAACAGCATCATCGTTGTGACGCAATAAAGTTCGAGGAGGAGTTTTTTTATGAATACGACTAAAACGGCCGCTGACGGCGTATGCGTTATCTCGCTGGACGGACGGCTCGACACTATCACCGCGCCTCAGGTTCAACCCGAGATCGACACCGCTATCGACGAATACCAAAACGTCGCGCTGGATTTTTCCGGCGTAACCTACATTTCGAGCGCGGGGCTGCGGATACTGCTGGCGGGGCACAAACGCGCGGCGGCGGCGGGCGGTTCGCTGAAACTCGCCCATGTATCGGGCCAGATTATGGAAATTTTCGAGATGACGGGTTTCACGGGCATACTCAAGAGAGAGGCAGATCATCGCCAATGAGTGAGTTGAAAGTAGACGCGGAGACGGAGAACCTCGGCGAGGTGCTCGAATTTATCGCCAGCGAGACGCCCGGTTTACCGGAAAAAACGCGGCAGAACATATTGATCGCCGCCGAGGAAATTTTTGTCAATATAGCCCAATACGCCTACAGGCCGGGTACCGGCAAAACTATCGTGCGCGTTACGAGCGGCGGGGACGTCACGATCGAGTTCGAGGACTGCGGCGCTCCCTACGACCCCCTGCAAAAAGCCGATCCCGATATCACGCTCTCCACGGAGGAGCGCGATATCGGAGGGCTGGGGATTTTCATGGCGAAATCCCTCATGGACAACATATCTTATCGCCGCGAGGGTAACAAGAATATTCTCACCATAAAGAAGGAAATAAGCTGAACCGAAGCATGGCTGACAGATTCACCGCGAAAATTTTCCGGAGACTGTGGATTCCCACCATCGTATCCTCCGTAGGCTGGGCATTGTCCGATATCACCGACGCCGTAGTGGTCGGCCAGCGTATGGGATCCGTCGGGCTTGCCGCGATCTCGCTGATTCTGCCCGTGTATATGATCAACTGCGCGTTCGCTCACGGTTTTGGAATCGGCGGTTCCGTCCGCTATTCCAAACTCCTGAGTGACGGCAAGGTAAAAGACGCTGTTTCCAACTTCAACCGCGTCACGCAGACGGCGCTCGGCGTGAGCGCGCTCACCGCCGTTTTGGGAAATATCTTCATGGAGGAATTGCTCCGGGTTCTCGGCACGGTTCCGGCTGACGGCGCGCTGTACTCCGCCACCAAAAGCTATCTCAGGATACTCGTGACGGCGACGCCGCTTTTTTACCTGTCAAACCTGCTGAATTACTATCTGCGCAACGACGACAACGGAAAACTCGCCGGAATAGGCTCGGTGGCGGGGAACCTGCTGGATATCGCCCTGAACGTGCTGTTCGTGCTGGCGTTGGGGATGGGGACGGCGGGGGCGGCGCTTTCGACGGCGATAGGCCAGGCTGCCGCCATACTGGTATATCTGCCCGGGATTTTCGGAAAACATAACGTCCTCCGAATAAAGAAGACCGCGTTCGCGCCCGGTTACGCGTTTTGCGCGTTCAGCGAGGGATTTGCCGGTTCGGCGCAATACCTCTTCTCGCTCATCTTTATAACGCTGAGCAACAATTACCTGATCCGCGCGGGTAACGAGACGTCCGTCGCCGTCTTTGACATGCTGCAAAACGCCGCGTATCTGATACTGTATCTTTACGAGGGGACGGTCCGAACCATGCAGCCCCTCGTCAGCGCTTATCACGGTGAGCACTGGGGAGCCGGCAAGCGTTCGGTTCTTCGATTATCGTTCGCTTACGGGGGCGCGGCGGGAATGGCCATGACCTTCGTTATCGCTGTATTCGCCAGACAGGTCTGCGCGCTGTTCGGCCTTTGGGATGGAGAAGCGGCTGTCACCGGCGCTTTCGCCCTGAGACTGTTTTGCGCGGGTTCGGTCTTTGCGGGAGCTTCCGTCCTGGCGGCCGGATATTTTCAGTCCTGCGGCAGGGAACGCGAGAGCTTTATCATCGCGGCGCTTCGCGGCTGCGTCGTCCTTCTGCCCGCTGCCATAATATTCGCGCTCCGGGGCGTCGGCGTGTTCTGGTGGTTATTTCCCGTAACGGAGGCCGTATCTCTGCCGATATGGATGCTGGCCGCCAAATTTTACGGGCGCGCGGAGGAAGCGTTCGACCCTTCCCGAATCTGGCACGGTTCCGTGCGCGGAAAAAACGAGGAAATCGCGGCGATAAACGAACGGGCGGCGGCGTTTTGCGAAATGTGGAAGGCGGGGAAGAAGCAGATATTTTATGTTACAATGATTATTGAGGAGTTATGTCTCGCCATCATGCAAAAAGGCTTCTGCGGCACAAACGTCAGCGACTGTTATATAAAAATAACGATTGTGGCTGAAACCGATGGGACGTTTACGCTGCGAATACGCGACAACGCCGCGTCTTTCAATCCGTTCGCTCCGCATACCAACAAAGCGAGAGAGGACGGCGGGTTTGATATGGACGCGACGGGCATAAGCGTCATCAAACATAAGGCGAAGGATTCCTTCTACAGGCAGTACGGCGGATTCAATTCTCTTATTGTCAAAATATAGGAGGACTCATGAAAATAGTTTATTTCGGCTCCGACGTGTTTTTGAAGGTTTTTCAGCATCTGCTGCTCAACCACGAGATACTGGCCCTCTACACTTACCGCAAGGAGGAGGATTATTTCTGCGAGAGAAACGTCGTCGCGCTGGCGAGGCTCCACCGGATACCCGTCTACTACACTCGGATCACGGAAGACCGCATGGCGGAATATATGGAAGAAGCGGGTTGCGAATTGTTTTTCGTCGCGGAGTACAGCCATAAAATTCCCGTGCCGGAGACTTCCCGTTTCAGAGGGGTGAATATTCACGCCTCGCTTCTGCCGTCCGGCCGGAGTTATTATCCGATAGAGTGCGCGATGGAACGCGGCGTGGAGGAGACTGGCGTGTCGATTCACAAAATCACTCCGAAAATTGACGGCGGGGATATTTTAGCGCAGCGCCGCTTCCCGATAACGCCGGACGAGGACAGTGTGGACGTCTATTTGAAGTGCGCGGCGGCGGCGCACGACATGACGCGTGAAGTCATTAGCGATTTTTGGCGGTATTGGAACGGCGCGGCGCCGCAAACCTGGACGCTGCCTTATTGGAAACGCCCCGAAAACGGAATCATGACGCTGCGCCACGATATGACGATAGCGGAGGCGAAGGGCGTTTACCGCAAATACAACAAGCTCACGGGAGTCATCGTAAACGGTCTGTTCTTCAATGTCAACGAACTCGCGACGGGGCTGTATAAAATCGGCGCGGACGATGACGACATAATATTTGTACGTGAGAGCAAAATACTTTACGGAGTCGTGGACGGACATCTGAGGCTCTGTATCAGTTCCGACGGGAGAGAGGTATGACATGACGCCGAAGCGGCATGGAAAACTCCAGCTCAAGTTCA
>JAISDQ010000142.1 GCA_031264605.1 Synergistaceae bacterium
CCGTGACGGTCTGTCCGTCCGCCAGCGGAAACTGGAGTTCACCCTCCAGAACTCGGCCGTTCGGATTGAAAAACGTCATCTCGACGGTGGTCATGGCGAAACGCCCGGTGATGGAGGACTTTACGCCGAGCGCGCGAAGCTCGATGGGTCGTTCCGCGCCGCGCGCCTCCAGACGGAGCGGCGTGATTGGGTCGATCGAAACGCCAGCCTCGGCCGCGTTCGCCGGAACTTTCCCCGGCATAGCGGCGACCGCCGCGCCAAACAACGCAAACATCAAAAAACGCAAAAAACGCTTGAACATGATCCGCAAACCTCCCTGGACGATTTTTCCTCAGTGGAAATTATAAGCGGTATGAGGGACGGATTGTCACGTTTGCGTCAGGAGATTGTTACGGAATTGTCAAAACCGCGCGATATGCGCCGCCGTTTCGGTTCCCAGCCTTCGAACCTGTCGGGAATAACCGCGGCGAAATATGTTACAATAATATTTAAAGTACGGTTTCCGAATCGAAAGGCGGGCTAGAGTTGGCTCATTTTTATCGCGATCCGGCAAGTACGGCTTCATTCATCGAAAATTGGATCAGAGCGGAAATGAAAAGATCGTCCGCGGACGGCGCGGTCGTGGGGCTCAGCGGCGGCATCGACTCGGCCGCGGCCGCGGCGCTGCTTCGGAGAGCCTGCGGGAGAGACGGCGCGCTGGCCGTCATAATGCCGTGCCGCAACGCGCCGGAGGACGAACGCGACGCGCGTCTCGCCGCCGAATCGATTGATATACCCGTCAAAAAAGTGGATATCACTGAGACTTATGACTTTCTTGCCAACAGTATAGAGGTCTCGTGCGGGAAACTCGGAAGGGGCGCGAGGGCCGACCTCAAACCGAGGCTTCGGATGGCCGCGCTCTACGCCGTCGCCGCCGCGAGGAATTTTCTCGTCGCCGGAGCGGCGAACAAGGACGAACTTTACTTAGGCGATTTCACGAAATATGGCGAGGTTGGAGCGGACATGCTGCCGTTGGGAGACCTTCTCGCCGGCGAAGTCACGGAACTGGCGAGATACCTTAAAGTTCCCGACGTGATAATAAACCGCCCCAGGGCCGGCTCTTCGCTTAGGGATCAGGCGCAGGGCTCGGACGCAAGCCTGACCTACGGCGACATCGACAGGTACATCGCTACCGGAAGCGCGGAGTCCGACGCCGGCGCCCGAATAAAGGAAGCCTACGAGGGATCGGAGGGCAAGCGGGAATCGGTGAGGATCCCCGCGGTCCCCCGTTTTTGACGTCCTTGAGTTTCAATTGACGTAGGCTATCTTCCCCGGCTTTATCGGATGCGCTTCTTTTGTGGTATTGGGCGCGCCGATCGCTATGGCCACGGCGAACTCGTAATTTTCGGGAAATTTGAGCAGTTTATTGAAATAATTTTCTCTAGGCCCGTTGAACGCCGCGTCGGGCAAGCCCAGAATGACGCTGCCCAGCCCAAGCGAATGAGCCGCGAGAGCGATATTCGTCACCGCGATCCCCGAATCCAGCTTGCTCCACTTCCAGCCCCGCTCGGCGCTGATGAATATGACGGCGGGCGCGTCGTAAAAAATGTCGCCGTGATCGTCTCCGAGGTTTTTGTTGGCTTCCTCGTTCACCTCGCGAATTATTTCCTTGTTCCGCACCACGGTGAAATGCCACGGCTGTTCGTTGCGCGCGCTGGGCGACTCCTGAGCGGCCCTGAGCATGATCCCGAGCTGCTCGTCCGTGACCGGGTCCGGTTTATAACCGCGAACGCTCCTGCGCTCCGAAATTGCCGACAATACCTGATTGCTCATTTCACAACTCTCCTTTTTTCGCTCTCCGCGATTCGCATTGTTTGCATCCCATCATAAATTATAACCCCTGACGGCGTGAACCTCGCAAAGTCGAACAATGATCCACTTGTACGCGCTTAAAATAAGACGGAATTCAGGTTATACTTTACGTGAAATTAAAACAGTTATTGAGGGGACATAGACGATGCCGCTCAAACCCGAGACTCAGGAAATACTGATAGAAAGCGCCAAAAAATACGGGGTGAAAAGCCTTTGGCTTTTTGGTTCGTCATTGCTTGCTGACGAAGAAGACGCCGGAGACATTGATCTCGGAGTGGAAGGAATTGACGGAAATAGAGCCTGGGACATGTACAGCGAATTATTTGACGCGATACATGAGTGTTGCCGGAAATCTATTGATTTTGTCGAAATGGACGAGCGTCTTTCAATCGTGCATGTTATCCGTTCCGAGGGAATGAAAATCTATGAAAGAGCTTCCTGATTTTGTGGCCTCGGAATTGAACCTGATAAAGATACCCGTTTCCAGGATAGCTCGTTTGTTGCGCGCATCGTCATGGGACGAAGATCAGACAACGGCGTTTGGAACTTATGTCCAAAACGTTTATGCCGGTATTGAGCGCATATTGCAGTATCTTCTCAAGGAAAGGGGCGAAAAAATTCCCAAATCTCCGATGTGGCACTACGATCTCCTCAAAACCAGCTATATCTTCGGGTTAGTGCCGTCAGAAATACAGCCCGCACTTGAAAATCTCATGAAATATCGCCACCGCCATGTCCACGGTTATGGTCACATGCTGGACGAATTGAAATTACGGGAATTGGCGGCTCCGATATCGGACGTTTTCGAGCTTTTCGACAAACACGTCACGGATTTATATAAGATTTCCTCATAACCGGCAATATCCATTCAGAAGAGGAAAATCACTGAAAATAAAATGCTCGCGTCAGGCATTTCCTCCATGACGCTCTTCCCGCATTTCACCCCTTACCTCTTTCACCATATCAACGGCATCCTGCTCATCGCGTAATTCGAGGCGTTCTGCCCCGCCGCTGAAAACCTACCTTCCCAAGTTCCAGGGAAAACGATCCCCCGGAATCGTCAATACTCCCTAAAACCGCCCATAGAATCGAATCAGGATTCAGAGGAAGGCGGTGAGAATATGCCAAGGCCGAGGAAAAACGAGCGCGACCTCAAGTCTGAGATTATAGGAGTCAGGTTCACCAGAGAAGAGCGTCAATTCGTAAGCGGGGAAGCGGATATCCGCGGCGTTTCCCTCTCATCGCTTATACGAAGCAGAAGCCTTGGAAAGCGCGTAACATCGAAAGCCGACCTTCGCGTCCTGGCTGAACTCCGTAGATTGGGCGGTCTCCTGAAACACCTCCATAACGAGACGAAAGGCGCGTA
>JAISDQ010000011.1 GCA_031264605.1 Synergistaceae bacterium
CGGCGCGCGCCGCCCCTATGACGGGAAACGATATTTCCGCCATGAACAGCGCCAGCACAAGAATCGAAATCAATCTCATCCAACCGTTTTTTCCGCTGAACATTCAAATCACCTCTTCCGAAAATAATCTACAGCCGCCCGATGCCGCGCGATTCTCATAACGATACGCGAAGGCATAAGGCGGGCGAGTCAAAAGGTTAATAAACCAGCGCAATAACTTCATTTTATGGCATTTCCCCAAAATACCGCTAAAAAATTAAGCCTTTCTAAAGCGTTAATGTTACATACTTTCTTTGTTACGTATTCAAGAGACACAAAATCATAATATATTATAATCAGATTTTTCCCGATTACAATAGTTCTTTAGTCCCTATTACAAAAAGCACAAAAGCATTCCCGCGGTTCACGTCACCGCGATATCTCCCGGGATGACACGGCGGCGTGCCAGGCGCAATTTCAAGCGCGGGAAAAACGGGTTTGTCTGTCCTGTCAGGATTTGAGGATAGTTTGAATGGTTTTGCGGCTTGGACGAGGCGTGTAATCCAATGCCTTGGAACAAGCTGATGCTAACCTCTCTGGGCTGTACTGGACGCTGAGCTTTAACAGAGCCTTGGAGTAAAGACCGGACAATTGGGGTAACGGCCGCTCAAATAATGAACGGCCTCCCGCCCGATATATTCGCTATTTCTGCCCCTTCGCCGCGTTCATGAATCTCCTTTGATAGCTTATGACCTGGTTTGTGGATGTGAAGCGCGCCAGGTAATCCGGCGGGGCGGTGATGACCACCCTGTCGTGCATGTCCAGGAATTCCGGCTCGCAGAGCAGTTTATCGATGTCCGGATAGTTGTACGGGCCTTCCATCGAGCAGACTATCAGCCGGGTGTCAGGCATGTTGCAGTTGCGGAGGACGCGCAGATTGTGACGCATGCCGTCAAGCCCGTCCGAACCCTGCTCGTCGCCGAAATGGCGGTATTTGAGCACGTCCCGGCCGAAGCGGAGAATTTCGCGCAGATCGGTATCGGCCTTTGACGGAGGATAATAGTCATTGCTCACGAAATAAGTTCTCAGCGCCTCGATGTGGGCCGGGTTTTCAGTGGCGTCGTAAGCGTCGATGTATTCTTTTATTTTGGCGCTCTGCACCAGCCTGTGGCGCAGGAATGTGTTGATGAAGTACGGACGCGCCTGAAGTGCGAGCTGCGTCTGGAAAGGCTCGAACATCAGCGTGAAGTTGACGCGGAAACCGTGTTCGTGAAGTTTGAGCGCGAGCGCGTGCCCCCGCAGAGCGCCGGCGGTGGTTATCTCGTCATAGCCTTTGTCCAGCTTTTTATTGCCTTCGAGGAGCTGCCCCACGTTTCCCGGAGTCACCGCGCCCGTGTGCGGCACCTTTATGACCACGCGGTATTCGCTCAGCATCTCGCGGAATTTTTCGGCTTCGTCGAGGAGCCGCCCGAAATCGTCGTCGAAGGGGTTGTTCAGCTCTACGCTTATATCGGCCCCGGGCCCCAGCACCCGCCCGATTTCCCGCATGACCTCGTCGCGCGTCTTGAATTTGCCGTCCACATTTGCTTTCGGATTGTTTATAAACAGGTCGTAAACTATGCCGGGATTGCATGTGAGGTTGGCCAGGAAGGGGCTTATAGCCTCCACTTCGTAAGGATCCGCCGTGTCGGCCGAGTACAGCAGCTTCGTCGGCCTGGGCAGGCCGTTCCTGTCGCGCGAGATGTCGCGCGCCAAATCCACGCGCAGCACCCCGTCGGAAGCCAGGGAAATATCCCTGCGGAATCCGGCGGGGGTGCCCTTCTCCGTCGGGAACGCCGCGAGCGCTTTTTTGAAACCCTCCGTCACTCCTATGAACCTCACCGCGTCCTTCAGCGTTACGTAACAGTCGCGGCACAGTTCGGTATCGAGAACCCTCGATACGTATTCCTCCTCTCCGCGCGCCGGCGGAGCGGAAAGCGAGAACAAACCGAGCTTGAGCATTCAGAACCCTCCAGTAATCTTCAGGATTTATTTTGGAGCATCTCGGCTATCTGGACGGCGTTCAGGGCCGCGCCTTTTCTCAGATTGTCGGAGACTACCCACATGGCGAGCGCGTTTTCGAGGCCCGTGTCCCTGCGAATCCTGCCCACGAATACAGGGTCTTTGCCCTCGCAGTAACGCGGCCTCGGATAGACCGAGTTCGCTGGGTCGTCCTGGAGCACCACGCCCTGCGCTTTCGAGAGTATTTTCCTCGCCTCGTCGGGCGTCACGGGTTTTTCGAACTGTGCGATTATCGACTCGCCGTGCCCTCTGAAGACGGGCACGCGCACCGTGGTACAGCTCACTTTGAGATCGGGAATGTGCATTATTTTCCGCGATTCGCGCACCATCTTCCATTCTTCCTCGGTCATTCCGTCGCTGTCGAACGCCCCTATATGCGGGAGCAGGTCGAAAGCGATCGGGTGAGAATATACGATCTGAGGCAGGGGCGTCCGCCCCTCCAGAATTGAGCGGCTTCCCGATTCGAGCGCCAGCAGAGCTTCGCGCCCCGTGCCCGACACCGACTGATATGTGGAAAAGGCGACGTAAGAGAGGCCGAACTCCAGATGCAGGGGATAAAGCGCCAGCACCGCCTGTATTGTAGAACAGTTGGGATTCGCGATTATGCCCTTGTGCAGTTTTATATCGCCGGGGTTGACCTCGGGTACCACAAGCGGGGCTACGGGGTCCATCCTCCACGCGGAACTGTTGTCGATTACCGTGGCTCCGGCCGCGGCCGCCACTGGGGCCCAGCGTCTCGACACGCTCGCCCCCGCCGAAAAGAGGGCCACTTCGGCGCCCTTGAAAAATTCGTCGCTGACCGCGTGAACGGTGTGGGGCTTTCCCCCGAACTCCAGAGTCTTTCCTGCCGATCTTTCAGACGCCAGAAGGACAAGTTCGTCCACGGGGAAATTTCTCTGCTCAATCACCTTCAGCATCTCCCGGCCTACCAGGCCGGTGGCTCCAAGCACCGCTACTTTCATCTCACACCGCCTCCTCCTCGATAAAGTGTTCGTGAAGCGCCCGAACGGCGTCCTCGGCCCTGGTAGCCGCCACCACGCAAGTGACCGCGAGCGCCGTGGACGCTATCATCTCTATATTTATGCTCTCTTTCGCGAGTATGGTGAACATCCGCGACGGGATGTCGGGATGGTTGGCTATGCCGGAGCCGACTATCGAGACCCGCGCTATTTCCGTGTTGAACGACACGCCCTGCGCGTCGACCTCGGCGCTGAAATTCCGGCACACGTCTATCGCCCCGTCGAGATTTTCCTTCCTCACAAGGAACCCAATGTCGTTCAGCCCTCCGCGCATGTTGTTCTGGATTATCATCTCAGCGCCGACGCCGCGTTCAGCCAGGTTTGAAAAAAGCCGCCCCGCCACGCCCGGCACGTCGGGTACGCCCATCAGCACCACCTTCGCCACCTTGAGGTCGTGGACTACGGCTTTTACGATAAGCCCTTCGCTTACGGGAATATTTTTCATTATCCAGCTCCCCTCCTCCTTCGTAAAACTCGACGCGACATAGAGCGGCACCTCGTACCTGGCCGCCACTTCCACACTGCGGGCCTGGAGCATTTTCGCGCCCAGCGACGACAGCTCCATGCACTCCTGATAGGAAAGGTAATCCAGTTTGGACGGCGACCCGACAACTTTGGGATCCGCCGACATGACGCCCGGCACGTCTTTCAGTATATGGCATTCGCCGCCAATCGCCGCCGCGAGCGCCACCGCCGACAGGTCAGAACCGCCGCGCCCCAGGGTTATCACGTCTCCTTCGTCCGTTATAGCCTGAAAACCGGCAACCACGGCGACGAGGCCCTTTTCGAGCGCGTCCGTGACCGCCTTGGGCGTCACGCGGTAAATCCTTCCCTCGGTTGGGAAACCGTTCGCGAAGAATCCGGCCTGAGCCGCCGTAAACGACTGCGCCGGAATTCCCTCGCGTTTCAGGGCAAGCGCCAAAAGAGCGATGCTCTGCTGCTCTCCTGTAGCCAGAAGCTGATCTATTTCACGCCCCGACAGCTCGTCGGTCACGTCGCCGGCGAGCGCCAGAAGTTCGTTAGTCGTGTTGCCCATGGCGGAAACTATCGCCGCCACCGAATAACCGCGTTCGATGTAATTTTTTATTATCAGGGCCACTT
>JAISDQ010000179.1 GCA_031264605.1 Synergistaceae bacterium
GAATCGGTCTCGCACAGGATGCGGTCGGTTGGGACATAGGCCGCCGCCTCGCGCAGTTCCGACGATTTCGGATAGGTGATTGGGCCGGCGAACGAGATGTAAAACCCCAAATCCAACGCCCGCCGCGCGTCGCCCACGCCGCCGGAAAAACAGTGAATTACGCCGCCCGATAATTTGGAATGGTTCGCTATAATCGCCATCGCCTCTCCATAGGCGTCGCCGTCGTTTCTCGCCGGGGCGTTTCTCAGGTGAACGAGTATGGGCTTTCCCGCCCGTTCCGCCCATTCCATCTGCGCCTCGAAGATTGCCCTCTGGACGTCCCGAGGGGAATTGTCGTAATAGTAGTCGAGGCCTATTTCACCTATGGCCGCGACCTCGCGCGCGGCCGCCAATTCCTCCAACTCGCGCGGCAAACCGCCGCGCGCCGACTCGGCCTCGTGAGGATGCACTCCGGCGGAAGAGATGAACCCGATATCCGGGCGCTTGACCTCGCGCGCGATTCGAATGACGCCGGCACTCGAACGGAGGTCGCACGCAGCGAGCAGCGCGCGTCTCACTCCCGCCTCGGCCGCCCTCGATACGACAGCGTCGAAATCGCCGCTGAACGCTTCCATGTCGAGATGGCAGTGCGAGTCGAAAAGGCGTATTTCTCCGCTCATGACGCCCGGCGCTTCGCCTCAGTGTACCGGCGCTCCGGGCGGGAAGCTGTCGTCCACCGTCGCGAGCGAAATGATCTCCCCTCCGTCGTCGGCCTCCGCCGCCAGGAGCATCCCCTCGCTCTCGATGCCGCGGAACTTCGCCGGTTTGAGATTGCAGAGGACGAGAATTTTTTTGCCGATCAGGTCCTCGGGAGTGAAAAATTCCCTTATGCTCGACACTATCACGCGGCGCTCGAAACCGAGGTCGAGGCTGAGTTTGTAGAGTTTCTTAGCTTTTTCGACGGTCTCGACGCGCTCTATTTTAGCCACGCGTATCTCGAGTTTTTTGAAATCGTCGATCTCTATCTGAGGTTTGTGTTCCGCGTCGAAGGACGCCGGCGGTTCTTTTCCGGCGGAAGCGGGCGCTAGGGCCGTCAGCCTGGCTTTCATCCGGGCGTCGTAACCTTCCTTCCACTTCGGTATGTCTATTCTGGGGAACAGCACCTCGCCTTTCTTCACGGTGACGTCGGCGGTCAGTTTCCCCCAGCCCCAGTCGGGGTAAAGCCCGTCGGACGGGCTCCCCTCCAGGCCCAACTGCGCTTGAATCCTGACCGCGGTATTGGGCATAAAGGGATGGACGAGCATGGCCACGAGCCTCAGCACCTCCCAGAGCGTCCGCAGTACCAGGTCGAGCCTTTCGTCGGGATCGTCCTTTCCGAGTTTCCACGGCTGCGTCTCGTCGATATATTTATTTCCAGCGCCGATGAGCGCCCAAAGGGCCTTCAACGCGCCGTCGGGCGAGAAATCATCCATCCTGGCGTCCATGTCGGAGAGCGTGGAAACGGCCAGATCGCGCAAAACCGTGTCGATATCCCTCGAACGCGAGAAGACCGAAACCGGCGGCAGTTTGCCGTTCCTGTATTTTTCTATCATCTGAAGCGTGCGGTTCAACAGGTTCCCCATGTCGTTCGCTAGATCCGAGTTGATGCGATTCACAAGCGCCAGTTCCGAAAAATCGCCGTCGTTGCCGAACGACACCTCGCGGAGGACGAAATAACGGAACGCGTCCGCGCCGTATATGTCCACCATCTCGAACGGATTGACCACGTTGCCCTTCGACTTCGACATCTTGTCGCCCTCGACCGTCCACCAGCCGTGGGCGAACACGCGCACGGGAGGATTGAGGCCCATCGCCATCAGCACGGCGGGCCATATCACCGAGTGAAACCTGATGATATCCTTTCCCACCATGTGGCGCACGTGCGGCCAGCAAACTTCCCATTTCCCGCCCTTCTCGGGATACCCCACGGCTGAGATGTAATTGATGAGGGCGTCGAGCCAAACGTACACCGTGTGGCGGTCGTTGCCGGGAACCGGTATCCCCCACTTGAGGGTAGTGCGCGACACCGACAGGTCCTGAAGTCCGCTCCGGATGAAACTCATGACCTCGTTGTAGCGCGCGCGCGGCATTATGGCGTCGGGGTGAGCCTCGTAATGCTCGATCAGGGCGTCCTGGTATTTGGAAAGGCGGAAAAAGTAACTCTCCTCCGACATGCGCGTCAAAGGCTGTTTGCAGTCGGGACATACTTTGCCGTCGCCTATCTGCGCGTCGGGGAAATAAGTCTCACAGGGCAGGCAGTACCACCCCTCGTAAGTGCCCATGTAGATGTCGCCGCTCTCGATGAGTTTTTTGAAAAAATACTGCGTCACCTTTATGTGGCGTTCCTCGGTGGTGCGTATGAAGTCGTCGTTCGAAATATCCAGCCGCTCCCACAGCTTTTTGTAGTTGGTCACTACCTCGTCGCAAAGCTGTATGGGAGTCATGCCGCGCTTTTCGGCCGCCTGCTGTATCTTCTGACCGTGTTCGTCAGTCCCCGTCAGGAAACGCGTCTCGTCTCCGCGCGCCCGATGCCAGCGCGCCAGCGCGTCGCACGCTATGGTCGTGTACGCGTGCCCTATGTGAGGGACGTCGTTCACGTAATATATTGGAGTGGTCAGATAGAATCCGCGTTCATTGTCTTTTTCGCTCATTTTCGGCGGCCTCCCGCGACAAGAATTTCTTCACCGTGTTGCGTGCAATACCATAACTCTCAAACAGCACGTTTGCAATAATTTTATCCCAAATCCCCTCTTTTTTCATGCCCGACGCCAGCATCCGCCAGTCGGAGTTATCCGCATCGGGTTTCGGAGAACCGGCGCCCTCCACCACGAGGACCATCTCGCCTTTCAGTTCACGCGTTCGCGGCACGAGAACGAGTTCTCCCAGCATTCCGCGAATCGCCTCCTGGTGCACTTTGCTGATCTCGCGAATCAGCGCCGCGCGCCGCGCGCCGAACGCGCGGAGCGACGACTCCAGAAACGCCGCGAGGTCGTGAGGGGCGACGTAGAAAATCAGCGCGTCGCGGATGCCCGACAACTCCGACAGCGCCGACGCGATCTCCGAATCGTTGCCGACGACGAATCCGGCGAAGTGAAATCCGCGCGAGGATATCCCCGACAGCAACAACGCGGGCAGAAGCGCGTTCGCTCCCGGCAGTGCGTCGACCGGAAAACCGCTCTCTATAGCCGCCGCCGCCAAAATCTGTCCCGGGTCCGATATCCCGGGGGTGCCCGCGTCCGATACCAGCGCGACGTTCTCCCCTCTTTCGAGGCGGCCGAGTATCTCGTCTGTGCGCGTCCGCTCGTTGTGCCTGTGATATGAGATCAAAGGCTTATGAATGTCGTAATGATTGAGCAGCTTGAGCGTGCGCCGCGTATCCTCGCACGCTATGACGTCCGCGTTTCTGAGGACGTCGAGCCCGCGCAGCGTCATGTCCGTCAGGTTCCCGACAGGCGTCGGCACGATCACAAGCGGCATCGGCCGGGTTCCTCCAACCTGTACGCATCGAGCAGTTCCTCGGTATAATTTCCGTCCGCGCCGTATATGAACAGCGGCGGTTCCACGACGAGGCCGTCCCCGGACGCGCGGGAGGCTTCGACCAGAACGACCGAAGCGACGCGCCCGGGCTTCGGATGCACGGCGCGCATTCTTTTGGGCTTCACGTTGTGCCGATTAAGCAGGCAAAAAAGTTCTCCCAGCCGCTTGGCCCTCATAACGAGAAACAATTTCCCCCTGTTTCGAAGAAGGTACTTCGCGCAGGCTATCACATCCGCCAACGCGCACTGCCCTCCGTGCATCGCCGTCGCCATGGCGGCATCCGGGCTCGGCCTGCTCGTGCCCGGTTCGTCGTACGGCGGGTTCGTCACCACGGCGTCGTAAGATTCCGCCGTGAAATTACGCCTGTGCGCGCGAAGGTCCGAGACCGAAAAAGAGACGCGTTCCTCCAGACCGTTCAATCGAGCGTTACGTAACGCCAACTCCACGAGCGACGGATTGATGTCTATCCCCTCGAAAACCGCCTCTGGCGTCCGGCGCGCCATTATGAGGCCGACCGCCCCATGCGCGCACCCGAGGTCCATAACCCGCGCGCGCGCCCTGACGCGCGCGAAGCGCGCCAGCAGTACGGTGTCGACGCTCACGCGGGGCCCGCGTCCCTCCGGCGGCTGATGAAGTTTTATCTCGCCGTACAATATATCAGTGGGCTCCGGCTCCATCGCTTCCCTCCGCTCATGAAAGCACAGTCAAAACGCGGATACCGATTTCAGGTATTCATCGCGCCATTTTTCATTCCTCTCGCCATTTTGGCTTTCCAAAGCGTTTCCTCTCTCCCTGTTAATGACACGGGTCTATTTTAGCAGTATCTGTCCCGAACAGACGTCTCACAAAAAACAGCG
>JAISDQ010000242.1 GCA_031264605.1 Synergistaceae bacterium
ACTGCTCCCCGATAGCGGCAAAGGCCATGGTGAACAGGATAGCCTACAGCATGTTCGGCTCGCTGGGAGCGCCGACCTACAGAGTACAGATAACGGGCATACCGTTCAACGAAGTCAGAATCCTGAAGGAAGCCCTGGAAACCATGGATGAGGTCGTCAGCGTCTATCAACGGTCGTACCGCAATAACACGCTCGAATTGGACGTGGTTTCGGAGATGGACGCGAACGCGCTCGCCGAATGGCTGTTCGACAGGGGAGTGAATATCGGCGACGTATCGTCCCAGGGCGTGACGGGGGGGTGGGGCAGCGAACCGGAGCCGGTTACACTTCCACCGGAGACCCCTAAAAAAGACCCGAATTCCGGCGTGTGGTAAAAATAATAACGCTTTTACCCCGCCGACAGATTGCCGCGGATTATGCGAAAGGGGAATTCATAGTGAAAAAAAATCTGAAATTTATTCTAGCGTTGTTGTTGACGGCCGCGTTCGCGTCGCCCGTATTCGCCGCCATGCCGAAAAAAGGTGAAGTGGCCGTTATCGCCATAGGCATGAGCGATTACTCCTCGGAGTTTGTTCATATGGTGGAGGACTCGGTTGTCCAGGAACTGCTCTCCGCGGGATACAGGGTCGTCGACGAGGCGACAAAGAGAAAGATTCACCAGGCGGTAGCCCAGCGTAAAGCGGACGACGCTTATTTGAGGGGCGACGTCAACGCCCTCATGAAAATCAGTTTCGGCTACAGCGTAGCCACCACGATCGCCGTCAGATTCAGGGTGGACGAGGCCGAAAACACCATCGACACCGGAAGGCACAAGGGATACACCAACTCGGTCTCCATCACCTTTAACGCGAAAAATTCGGGCGGGGACTATACGCGGGCGTCGCAGTCACCGATCATGACAACCGGCGCGGGAGTCACGCCGGCCAAAGCAACCAACAGGGCGGTAATCGCCGCGGCGGCGAAAATAGCGGCGGCGCTCACACGATGACGATATGAAGATTAAATATTTATCGGGGCTGTGCCTCGTTTTATCCCTTTTATGCGTGCTGGCGGCCCGCGCCGACGCGAAACCGAGCCTGACGGTGAAGCCGTTCCTCGACAAGAGCGGCGAGTGCGGCGAAAACGTCGCGTCCGCGATCGCCGACATGCTCGTCAATGATCTGGTCGAAGCGAACGTTTTCACGGTTCTGGAGAGGGAGAGAATGGACGACGTCATGGACGAGATACTCCTCGGGGATACCGGGTTCATGGACAGTTCGACCGCCCCGGAAATCGGCAGGCTCAAAAGCGCCCGCTACACCATGACCGGATCGATAACGGTCTTTCACTACAACGCCCAAGGCGGAGCGGTCTACATACCGGGGATAGCGGGCGGAGCCGCCGGGGCAAAAACGGCTTATGTGACGCTCGCCCTGCGCGTCGTCGAAAACGAGACCGGCGAGGTGGTTTACTCCGCCTCGCAGCAGGGAGAGGCAAAGCGGGAAGCGGCGGGCCTCGTCACGGCATTCGGGGGATTCGGTACGATAAATTACGGCGGGATACTCGCTTCGGCGGCGCGGGACTCCGTATCCAAACACATCGCCCGCGTAGAAAGAATTGCCTGGAACGAATGAGGAGAGGGTATACGAAATGAAATCATACGTAAAAGCATTATCGATGTTCTTTGCCGCTGTAGTTATAGCGCTCTCCGCCCTGGGGATTTCCGAGGCTTCGGACGGCAGGATTGGAATCGGCATAGCGCCTTTCGAGAGCAAGGTCAGGGAAGTGGAAGCGGCTCAAGCGGCGATAATCACGGATATTTTTACCCACACGCTCTACAACTCGAAGCGCATCCAGCTTGTCGAAAGGGAGAGGATAAACGATATACTCGACGAAATACTGGGCGGAGACACGGGATTTTACGATCAGGAAACGGTGGCCGAGATAGGCAGGTTAGCTAACGTTCAGTATCTCATAGTCGGCTCGGTGACGGAACTGAGCAAAAAGTCGTCGCTCGGCGGAATTCCCATCCCTATTTTAGGAAGCGGCGCTATCGGCGGAACCAAAATGGAGGCTATGGCGAGGTTGACCGTGCGGGTCATCGAAGTGGAAACGGGCGAGATCACCTTATCGCTCTCCGAAACCGGGAAATCCGCGAATTCGTCCACCGTTTTCGGCTTTGCCGGGGTGACCTGGGGAGAGGGGCAGTTCGGGGGCATCGAGGCGCGCGCGATAGGCGACGCGGCGCTGCGCCTGTCGCACAAGATTCGCGAGAGGCTGGCCGATGATTATTCGTACGTAATCGAGGCTGGGACGAAGGAATTCATGATAGACGAGGGAGAAACCAGGGCGGTGGAGCCGGAAATGCTGTTTCTGGTGTACGGCGACGGAAGAACTCTTCTGGACATGGCGGGGAACGCCGTCGCGAGAAAACGGATACCGCTCGCGGTATTGAAGGTGACGCGAACGGATTTCGACATGAGCTATTGCGGCGCGGCGAGCGGCACTAAAGCGAGCGTGATAAGACGGGGCGACAAAATAGAGCCGATCAACAGCGAAGAAGCGAAAAAAATGGTGACCGACAAGGTTTTCCCTTCGAAACGCCCGGAAGGATTGTCGAGCGGGCTGGCCGACGAACTCCTGTTACAACTCGGCGGCGGTGATAACGCCGGCGTCAGCCCCGTCGGGAAACAAGCGATCGTAGCCGAACGGGAAAAATGGGAACCGGAACAAGAATCAGAACCCGCGCAGGGCAAATCCGCGGCTGTATCTCAGCCTGTACTGGAACCCGCGCGGAGCGCGTCCGCGCCGCCCGCCGCGCGGGGAAGCGCCGATCCTAATACATCGGCGAGTGTGGACGTGATAAAAACATATTCAATTTCACTGACGGACCAACGCCTCTTGGAAATTCAGCACCGGGCCGCGTGGAATCTTTATTCCAAGAAGAATTACAAAGCCGCCATCGATAAGTTTTCAGAACTTGTGGAGGCGTACCCGGACGACAATTATCTGTCGGCTTACTGGGCGGGAATGAGCGCGCTCAAGCTAAGGGGGCGCAAAAATGACGCCCTGAGCTGGTTCGAACGCGCGCTCGACATAAATCCTGATTATCAACCGGCGATAGACGCGCTGGGGAAATTGCGGAAGAAATGACGGCGACGCGGCCGTAGTTTGAGGCGAGTCGGAAATCGACGATGAATTATCTGCTTGCGGCTTATGTCCCAGGCTGTATATACGAGAGCGAGCTTTCGCCGGGTCAAAGCGTCACGGTCGGTTCCGGCGAAAATGACACTCTGAAAATAGCCGGCGCGGCGCTGGAACGGGCACACTTGACCGTGACCGCGGCGGCTTGCGGCGTACACGCGCTGTCCCTCACTCCAATGTTTGTGCGCGGAGACAGCGCCGTGAACCGAATGCTAGCGGCCTGGGACGTCGCGCGTATTTCGGACACGCTTTCCGTGGCCGTTTTCGAAATACGCGCCGAGGCCGAAGACGCGGTGTGCTTGGCCGGCAAAGACAAAATCAAAATCGGGCGCTCCGCCGAGTGCGATATACGGCTGAACGGCCTTCAGGTATCCTCGTCTCACGCCGTCCTCCGCAGGGAGGCGGACGCCTGGGTACTGGAAGACCTTGACAGCGCCAACGGAACCTTTGTCGACGGCAAACTCGTGAAATCGGCACTTTTGAAAAAAAACCAGGTGATTTTCATGGGGGGATGGAAGTTTTCCATTGCGGGAGATATGCTCACGTTCCTCAACGCGCCGGAAGCCGTCTCTGTCTCGCCCGTTCTGGGACGCGCCGCGAGACCCGGGCGTTTATCAGAGGATACAAGGTATCCCGGCTTTCAGCGCTCCCCACGCATCAAACCGGAGGCGGCCGCTTTGGAGACGGAAGTGCTGTCCCCTCCGAATCGGGGCTCCAAACCCTCCGTTTCGTGGCTGTCGGTGCTTCTGCCGCCTATGATGATGATGGCGGTCATGATCGGCGTGTCGGGCCTCACGAGGAACCGAACGACCCTGTTTTACACAGTGCCGATGTCCGGTGTCAGCATCATTATGGCGATCGTGAATTACAAGTCGCAGATGAAAAAATGGGAAGGGATACAAAAACTGGCGCTCGAAAAATACGCGGGTCACCTGAAGGAAAAGGACGATGAAATCACCGCGGCCGAGACGAAATATATGCTGGCGGGCGCCGCCGCCAATCCCGGCCCCTACGAATGCGCCGCCGTAGCGGAAGAACGCGCCCGCCGCCTGTGGGAGCGCGCCTCCGGCGATGATGACTTCCTCGAAGTCCGCCTCGGAACGGGCTGTATTCCCTCCAACGTAAAGATAAAAATTCCCCAGGCGCAGCTTACGCTGGAAGACGATCCTCTTCTGGATGAAGCCCGCAAACTCAGGGAAAAACATAAAGAATTGACTGGCGTTCCCGTCGTTCACTCGTTTTTTTTATCGACGGTCACCGGCCTTTCCGGAGACCGCGACAGCGTGAGACAGACGGCGAGGGCCGTTTTGATGAATGTTGCGGCGCATCATTCGTACGAGGACGTAAAAATTGTCTGTGTCTACCCGGAAAATGAGAAGAGAGAGTGGGCGTGGGTGCGCTGGCTGCCTCACGTCTGGAACGCCGACCGGACCGAACGATTCGTCGCGAGTTCGCGGGCGGGAGCGCAGGAATTGCTGAAGGACGCCGCCGAGACGCTTCGCCGCAGAAGGTTCGAGGGATCGGCGCAGGACGGCGCGAAACGAAAATTCACCCCTCCCTTCTATTTCCTCATGCTGGCGGACAAGGA
>JAISDQ010000286.1 GCA_031264605.1 Synergistaceae bacterium
GACAAGGAGATGAAGGACGCCACAGCCGGAAGGGACCCCAAGCGCCTGCACATCCAGCGATACAAGGGACTGGGGGAGATGAACCCCGAACAGCTCTGGGATACCACTATGGACCCGGACAATAGGATAATACTCAAAGTGCAGGTCGAGGACGCCATACTGGCGGACGAACTTTTCGGCGTCCTGATGGGCGACGCCGTGGAACCGAGACGCGAATTCATCGAAAACCACGCGCGCGAGGTCCGCAATCTTGACATATGACGGAAACAAAAGGCCCGCGTGGGATGCGTATTTTCTCGCCATGGCGATGATAGCCTCCACCAGGAGCACATGTATCAGACGGAGGGTCGGCGCGGTTATAGTGGCCGAAAAACGCATTCTGGCCACCGGTTACAACGGCTCGCCCGCCGGAACGAGCCACTGTACTGACGTCGGCTGTCTCAGACAGCAGCTCGGGGTGCCATCGGGAGAACGCCACGAGATTTGCCGCGGGTCGCACGCGGAGATGAACGCGATAACCCAGGCCGCGGCGGCGGGGACGTCCATAAACAGGTGCGAGATATACGTCACCCACGAACCGTGTTCCATATGCTCCAAATTGCTGATAAATTCCGGGTGCGGGCGAATAGTGTACATGAATCCCTACCCGGACGAACTCTCCAGGACGCTGCGCGCCGAAGCGGGCCTAGCGTCGGAGGTTTTCGAAAACCTCGGCGAGGTGAAGCGGGTTTTGGAGACGGCGGTATCCTGATGTCAGGGGCCTGAAGGGTGAAGATTTAAAACCGGGCACGCGCTGGATTCAACAGATTATTATCGGCGCGTTTTGGTTCGCGATTTGGCATTGCCGCGCTTTAACATGATTTCAAAACCGGAGGCGGGAACTACGTCATGAAATACACTCGGGATGAATCCATAGCTTTTTTCAAAGAACACAACAGGGAGGACATGTACTTCCGGCACGCGCTGGCGGTGGAAGCCGTCATGAAACATCTGGCGCGCGGGTACGGCGAAAACGAGGAACTCTGGGCGAGGGCCGGGTTGCTGCACGACATCGACTGGGAGGCAACGCAGTCGGTCGAGGCCGGGCACCCCGTCAAAGGCGGTGAAATGCTGCGCGAGCAGGGTTACGAGGAGGAAATAATCCGCGCGGAACTCGCGCACGGATGGGAGTTTTCCGGAGTCGAGCCGAAAAGCCTCATGGAGCGCGCGCTGTACGCCGTCGACGAGCTGACCGGTTTTGTAACGGCGGTCGCGCTGGTGCGTCCCAGCCGTTCTCTTTCCGATCTGGAGGTCAAATCAGTGAAGAAAAAATGGAAGGACAAAGCGTTCGCGCGCGGAGTGAACAGAGAAGTCATCGAGCGCGGCGTAAAGCTGATGGAAAAACCGCTCGAATGGCTCATAGAGCAGACGATCGAAGGCCTGAAGCCGGTGGAGCGCGAGATTGGCCTGGGATAAAGACAAAACCCGGAGCGATAATAACTACGCCTAACTGCTGATGTAGTTATTCCGCGAAACTCACATAATATGCGGTATTTTCATCTTCAAAACGACGGAAATAGCCATATGGAGGCGGTCAAATGTCGATAGAACTTATTCTCGCGGACGACCATCCCCTGACGAGGGCAGGACTCTTGGCATACCTCGCGAGGGAGCAGGACATGAACGTAGTGGGCGAATACGCGGACGGCGAGTCCGCCATGGCGGGCATACGGGAACTGAAACCGCAGGTGGCGCTTCTGGATATTCGGATGCCGGGGATGGACGGAGTGACCATCACCCGCAAGATCAAAGAAGAGGGATTGCCGGTGACGGCTCTCATCCTCACGAGTTACGACGCGCAGCAGTACGTGCTGTCGTCGCTTCGGGCCGGAGCGCGCGGGTACGTCCTCAAATCATCGTCGGCCGATACCCTGTCGAGGGCCATTCGCATAGTGGCGCGCGGCGGCCTGTATCTCGACAGCGAGGTGGCGAATACAGTCGAGGAGGGCGAGAATATGTCGCCGGAGCCGATATCCTCGCGCGAGCGCGAGGTACTGCTGCTCGCCGCCAAGGGGCTGTCCGGCAAAGAGATAGCCTCGAAGCTGTTCATCAGCGAGCGGACGGTTCAGACGCACCTCGCGTCGATTTACGACAAACTGGGCGCGAGAAACAAGACCGAGTCCATGCTGCTCGCCCTGAAATTCGGAGTCGTGATGCTGGAAGAGCTTCTCGACTAATGCCAAATTGCGATCGCCGGCGCGTCAATATATCATTTATAGACGCGCCGGCTCGGCCTGAAATCTTTACTTTTCAGGCCTCTGATTGCAAATTGGCGTAAAAATCGGCCCGTTTGGGCCAATTTATCGAAAGGAGATTGGCGGTTGAAGGATAAAAACCGGCTGCTTTATATCATTTTGTCGGTTTTGCTGCCTTTGCTTGTCATTCTGGCGCTCGTGACGGCGGATCTCGTGAATTCGCGGAAAAACATCACGGAACTCGTCAGGCTTTACGTCGAACACTTCACCGATAAAATGTCCGCCTATATAAAGAGCGACGGCACGTTCGGGACGGAAGGCGACGCGGCCTTCAGCCGTTCTTTCGACGGAAACGCGCAAGGCTTTTTTACTTTTCCCAGACGCTTCCCCACTCATTTGGCGGTCTTCTCGAAGGACAGGAACTTCATATACGGCTCGGAAAGATTGAGGAACGCCATAAACAAAGACGGCCCCGAAACTCCGACGGGGTACGCCTATGAAATCGGCGGCATGAGCGACCGATTCACCGTGGCGGAATTTCCGGCGGCCGGAGGCGAATTTATAGCGGTTGGCGGACTCGCGTGGGAGGACATATCCGGCACGGCCGCCCTGTCGGTCTTTTTGTGGCCCATTCTCATCCTCCTGGCCGCCCTTTGGGGCGTCGTGACCATATGGAATCTCTTTCACAGCGTGATAAATCCGATAAACCTTCTGGAACATGCGGTTTCGACGCTGAAATGGGGCGTCGAGACGATGGAAATTCCGCTTCCCGGAGCCAATTCGCAGATACTCCGCATGCGCGACACGCTCGCGCGCGTGTCGCGCGACGCGTGCCACACCGTGAGGACTAACAGGGTATACGTCAACGACCTGGTGAAGGTTCAGGAGGACGAGCGAACCAAAATATCGCGCGATATCCACGACGGGCCGCTCCAGGACGTGACGGCTCTCATACAGCGCCTCCGCTTGGCGAGAAGTTCTGGCAACACGGCTGAGGACACCGCAATGGAACTCGATCTCGCCGAAAAAATAGCCTTCACCACAGTGAAGGAAATGCGCTCCCTGTGCGATTTTCTCAACCCGCCATGGCTGGAGCTGGGACTCTCGCAGGCGCTGACCGAACTCACCGAACGCCAGTCCCTGCAATACGGGGTAAAAATTTACCTCGGCCTGGACGAGAACATCGAGATGTCGGACACCGTGACGCTGGCGTTCTTCCGCGTGGTACAGGAAGCCGTCACCAACTCGGTTCAGCACGGGGAAGCGAAGAACATCTGGATAGATTTGAAGCGCGGCGAGACGGGAGGCATAGAACTCACGATACAGGACGACGGGCACGGGTTCGATATAAAGGAAGGCCACGCCGCCGATCTGCGCGCGGAAGGGCACAGGGGCCTGTCCAACATGGAGGAGCGGATGGCTCTGGTGGGGGGCACGCTCAGGATAATTTCGTACCGGGGCGAGGGTACTTGCATAAGAGGATTGTTACCCTGACGACGCTTTTGACGTTTTTTCCCTCAACTTGATGTAAAATATTGAAAATCTGAACCGTCAAGAGGTGACTGTCCCGATGTCGTCCGTGAAAATAGGTTTCCTGGGAGCGGCCGGAGAGGTTACGGGGTCGTGCTATCTGCTGGAAACCGATAAAAGCCGTATTCTCGTCGATTGCGGCATGTTCCAGGGACGCTACTCCGACGACCGCAACGGCGGCGAGTTCGGCTTTTCGCCAAGCGATATCGACGCGGTTGTCCTGACGCACGCCCATATAGATCACAGCGGGCGTTTGCCGCTCCTGGTCAAACGGGGTTTCCGCGGCGACATATGGGCTACCGATCCGACGATAGAACTCGTATCGGTGCTGCTGCGCGATACGGCGAAGCTCATGGGCGAGGAATCGGAGTGGAAAAACCGCAAAAACGCGAGAAAGGGGCTTCCCCCCGTCAAACCGGCGTACGGCGAACGCGACGTCGATGAGACGCTGAAGCGCCTGCGCTATATCAGATACGACGAGAGGACAGCCGTCTCGGAGGGGGTTAGCGTCAGGTTCCGCGACGCGGGGCACATCGCCGGCTCCGCGATAACCGAGCTATGGCTCGCCAAAGACGGCCCCGCCAAGGACGGCGGGCAGGTAAAAATCGTCTTCTCCGGCGACCTCGGTCCGCGGGACGCCGTGATCGAAAGGCAGCACACCCTGATAGAGGAAGCCGATTACGCCGTGATCGAATCCACCTACGGCGACAGAAACCATAAAAGCCTCGAAGCCACGAGAACGGAGTTCAGGGAAGCGCTCTCCCGGGCGATACAGGCCAAAGGCAAGATACTGATACCGACCTTCGCCGTCGACAGGGCGCAGCGCGTCCTGTACGAGATAAAACTCCTCCAGGCGGACAAAGCTTTCCCGCGCATGCCGAAGATATTCTTCGACTCCCCCATGGGCGAGAAGGCGACGCAAATATACGAAAAATATTCCTCGCTCCTCTCCCGCGAGATACAGGACATGCTGAGGGAGGGCATGAACCCGTTCGCCCCCGAAGGGCTGGTATACACCTCGGGCGTCGATTCGAGCCGGGCCATCAACGAAATAGACGAGGCCATCGTCATGGCGGGGAGCGGCATGTGCTCCGGCGGGCGCATAGTCCACCATCTCAAGCACAACTTATGGAATAAAAGCTGCAACGTGTTCTTCGTCGGCTACCAGGCCAACGGCACGCTTGGCCGCCGGCTAGTGGAAGGAGAAAAAAACCTGCGCATAGCCGGAGAGGACATCGCGGTGGGCGCGACGTTCCACACCCTTGGAGGTTTTTCCGCGCACGGGGACAGGGACGACCTCCTCGAATGGGCCTCCCATTTCAGACGCGGCGCGTCGTTCTTCGTGACGCACGGAGAGGTGAAATCAGCGGAAGCGCTGGCAAACGGCATAAGGCAAATGGGTTACGGGGCGGCGGCGCCTTCGCGCGGGGCGTACTACGATCTGTCGGAAAAACAAACTATCGCCCGTCCGGAACTTCCGACGCCCGCGCAGGCCTCAGGCTCTCGCGACGCGGTGTTCGCCATTCTGGCGGAGATAGCTTCAGAAACGGCATCCATAAGGGAAAGCCTCGATTCCCGCGCGGACTTCGCGGACATCTCTCCGCTGCTCGAGTCGTCGCGGCTGATACTGCAAACCGTCAAAAACATAAAGACAAAAAAATAAGATGCCCCGTCTCCCAGCGTTTTTTTCAGGATCATTCCCGGAACGCCTGAAATCCCGCCTGCCGGGGAAATATACGGCCGCCGCGTTTCTGCTGTCAGTCTTCACTGCGGTTGTCCTGATACATTCTCTCGACGACGGACGCGTCGCGTCCCCTCGGACGTCTTTGCTCGGACTGCTTCCCGACAGCGGCCCCGGCGTCCCGACGGCGGTCATAAGCGCGCTGAAAGGCGAATTCCCGGAGGACTTGGCGCGCCTTCTCTCCTGCGGACGCGCCGTTTCCTCGCCCATGATGTCCTTCTTCGCGCCCGTCCTCGGCGCCGCCGACTCCATGGCCATGGTCGCCGCCTTTCGCGAAAGCGGGCCGGCCATTTACGGAGCTTTTACACCGACTCTGGAGGAATACGACTCGCTCCGCCTGGGGACTCTGCCGGGCGGCTGGAAAAATCGCTTCGTTTCCCCCGAACTCTGGCCCGCCGACAGAAAGGGGCTCTTTCAACTGACGGCGGAGGACATACCGTCTCCCATTTACATCATAGCGGAGGACGGCGTCTCGTTCGTCGCGGATTCGCTTTTCGACGTCGACAGGATAATGGACGTCCGCAATGGAGTGGCGGGCGGGATAAAAAGAAAATGGTCGGTCGCCGCGGAGCGCGGAGGGCATGTTTTTTTCTCCGACGGAGGCGTTTTGCGCTCGCGGATGACGGGCTCAGCCGCGCCAAACCCCAAAGAAGCCCTTGAACTGGAGGCGGCCTGGGCCACCTCGTCAGACATACGCGCGGTCAGAACCGACTGGCGCATGTCGGGCGCCGAGCACTTCATCCCGAAAAATTTCCTGAGCGGCCTTCAAAAAGACGACTGGTCGCGGGTCGACGTATTCATGCCCGATCCGCTGGTGCTGTCGTTCGGCATAGCCCTGCCCGATCCGGGAAGACTGATGTCTCACATGCCGTCCCCGCTGAAATATCTCGCGGACCAACTGAAGGACATGGGGTTGCGCGGCTCGGAAATCCAGGCGCTTTTGACGGGACGGACGGCCTTTTCCGTGGGCGGCAGGACGCAGATACTCTGGTTCGACCTGCCCGGGCTGGTGATCGACATGTCGGGACGCGGCGAGGCGTCGCACAAAATGATCGAAAAATTCTGGAGCGAGAAATTCTTCGGCGTAGAGCCCGGGCCGGTCGAGGGCTTCGATCACGGCGGCCTCACTGATCTGCCTTTCACCGTGCTGGCGGCGGCGAACGCCGAACGCGCGCTGATAGGCCTGGTGGCTCCCGACGCCGAGCAGAACTGCGAAGCGCGCGCGATGCTGTCCTCCGTCACCGACGCGGCCGCCTGGATATATCTCGATTTTCCGCTTCTGGGCGCGGCGCTCGCCGATATTCCAGCGTTGAACGCCATGCTCTACGAGGACGACGAGGAAATCCCTCTCGACGAGGAGTCCGCGAACAGCCTGAAAAACGCCATGGCCGCGCTGGGGCGCGTGTTTGTCACCTGCGAATCCGCCGCCTCCGGCTCGGCCATTTGCCATTACTGACAATGAAACGCCGGTCAATGCGCTTAAACGGCATTTTGCCGGTCAGGGATATGGGCGCTGAAAGGGTTTGAATCTTTGCCTTTTAGGCCTCTAACTGTAAATCAGCCTTTCCATAAAGGAGATGTGACGAAATGCCACAGAATTTCTGCGAGATAATGTCCCGGCGCGGCTTCGTCGAGTGGTGCAGCGACGCCCCGGAATTGGGCCAAAAGATGGAACGTGAAACAGTCACCGGTTACGTCGGGTTCGACCCGAGCGCCGACAGCCTTCACGTCGGCAATATGGTCCCGATAATGGGGCTCGCCTGGCTGCAAAGACTGGGGCACCGCCCGATAGCCCTGGCGGGAGGCGGCACCGGGCTGATCGGCGATCCCTCGGGCAAGACGAAAGAGCGTCAATTGCTGTCGCAAGACCGCGTCGTCCATAATGTCGAGTGCATCAAAAAACAGCTCGCTAAATTTCTCGACTTCGACTGCGGAAGCGCTTCCGCCATTATGCCGAACAACCACGACTGGCTGTCGAAGATAAGTTTCATCGAGTTCCTGCGCGACACGGGAAAATTTTTTCCGGTCAACGTCCTCATTAACCGCGAATACGTGCGCAGCCGCATAGACGACCCCGAAAAGAGCATCACGTACACCGAGCTGTCATACATACTTCTTCAGGCTTACGACTTCGACCACCTGTACCGCGAGTTCGGCTGCGCCCTCCAGATGGGCGGCAACGATCAGCAGGGCAATATAATAGGAGGAATAGACCTCATCAGAAAGCGCGGCGGCGGGCAGGCCTACGGCCTGACGTTCCGGTTGCTGCTCACCGCGTCCGGCGCGAAATTCGGCAAATCCGAGGAGGGCGCCGTCTACCTCGACCCCGCCAAGACCAGTCCCTACAAGTTCTATCAGTTCTGGATAAATACCGATGACCGCGATATCGGCCGGCTGCTCAGAACGTACTCGTTCGAAAGCCTGGAATCGATAGAGAGCCTCATGGAACGCCACACGGCGCATCCCGAGCGCCGCGAGGCCCAAAAACTCCTGGCGTGGGACATGACGGCGCGCGTTCACGGAAACGAGACGGCCGCGAAGGTACGCGACGCGAGCGCGGTGCTCTTCGGGGAACGCGACGCCCGCTCGTCGGACGCGTCGCTCCTCGACACGCTTGCCGCGGAAATACCCACGGCGGACATAGCCGCCCCGCTGCCGCTGCCGCTCGTCGACTGCATACTCGCCTCGGGCGGCGCTGCCAGCAAGGGCGAGGCGAGGCGTAAAACGCGCGAAGGCGGGATTTACGTCAACGGCGAACGCGTGCCTGACGATTCCCGCGTCTTAAATTCGGACGACCTCTTGGAGGGCGGATACGTCCAGCTGAGGATCGGAAAGAAGGACTTCAGGCTGCTGCGCTTCAACAGGTGACGGAATGAGTTTCAAAGCGTCGGCGATCAGGCTCCTGATGAAGATAGTACGGCCCGGCGCCGCGGCCGCGTGTCTCGCCCTGTTCTTCAAAGGTCTCCTCAGACTGGTTCCGATACGGAAACGAACGGCGGCGCGCAACATCGAAACGGCGTTCCCCGAAAAAACGCCGCGCGAGCGCGCGGCAATCGTATGGAAGACATACGACCATCTCGTCTGGATAGGATTGGAGTTTGCCGCGTTGCAGCGGGACCCGCGCCTCGCTCTGGATTGGGTCGATTTCGAAAACGAATCCGCGCTCGACGACTCGCAAGGCGGAATATTGCTGGCGGGCCACGTTGGCAACTGGGAGCTGTGCTGCTCGCGCCTGGCGCAGGGAGGACACGACGTGACCGCCATAGTGCGCGAATCTGGCGACGACGGGGAACGCGGCGTCATTGCCGAGATGCGCGCCCGCGCGGGATGGAAATTCCTCTCCCACAAGAGCCCGATGACGCGCGCGCTGGCCGTGCTCAGACAAAACAAATTTCTCGCGATAATGCCCGATCAGCACGGCGGCCCAAGCGGAATAGCCGCTCCGTTCTTCGGCCTCGAGACGTCCACTTCCCAGGGTCCGGCCGTATTCGCTTACCTGACAAAAAAGCCCATAATACCCGTTTATACGCGGCGTATACGCCCGTTCAAACACACGATGCGCGTCGGTGAGCCGATAAAGTGGGAGGACGCCGGCGAGCGCGGCAGGACGATTTACGAGATAACGGCCGCCGTGAACCGGGAAATGGAGCGAATGGTGAGGGAATCGCCGGATCAGTGGCTCGCCCAGCACAAGAGATTCAAGGAGCACTATTGATAAGAGAAGGAGCGAAAAATGTTCGAGAAAGTTTTCAGCGTCCCGTATTACGGATTGGATCAGAACGGCAGGCTGAAGCCGGAAATCCTGCCCGAGTTTTTTCAGGAAGCCGCGGCGCTTCACGCCAATTCAGTCGGCATAGGGGTGGAGAACCTTCTGGAACGCGGCATGACCTGGGTGCTCCGCCGATACAGGATAAATGTCCGCGCTTGCGGGCACGGGCCGGAGATCACGGTAAAGACATGGTTCGAGCCGCTGAGAAACCTGATGTCGGTTCGCCTGTTCGAGGCTTTTTTGCCGGACGGCGCCCGTGTTGCCGACGCGTGGTCGTCATGGATAGTGCTGGACCTTAAAAAGACGCGGCCGGTTCGTCTCGACCGCGCTCTGCCCCCGGCGTACTTCGCCGCCACCGACCCCACGGGCGAGCCGATAGACGGCAAACTGCCGGAGGCAAACGACGGCTGTGATTACGAGAGCATTTTCGGCGTGCGCCGCCGCGAACTCGACCTCAACGGACACGCAAACCACACGGCATATCTCGACTGGGCGCTCGAAAGCATCCCCGACGATGCCGTCGCGGGATATTTCCCGGCGCGGTTCGACGCCGAGTACATATCGTCCGCGAGGCGCGAACGCGTCGCGGTCCGAACGAAAAAAACACGCGAATCGCCGCTCACGTTCGGACATTGGATATTCGCCGAGACGTCGAACGCCGAAACGGCGCGAATCATCACCGAATGGCGGCGAGAATGATAAACAATAAACCACCTGATAAAAACCTCGGGCGCTGCCCGAGCCTGGCAGGGAGCAAACTCCCTGCACCCTCTTCTAATTTTTCTTTCCTCCGCAGGAGGAAAGAAAAATTGGTAAAAGGGGTCCGGGGAATTGGTTCCCCGGCGGGGTTCGCCCTGCGGGCTCAGGGCGGAGCCCCAAGATTTTGACCGGGGTTTTAAAGATTATCGCCCTAAAACGCGGATATTTTGGCGCCGTACGCGACACATTTATCCGCTTTTTCGCCCTCCGGGGCTTCGTTGATTATAAGTCCTTCGTCCAGAAGATTGACGCCCTCTTTTTTCATGCGTTCCGCCCAATTGCGCATCCATTCTCCGTCGCCCCAGCCGTAAGAACCGAACAGCGCGACTTTGCGCCCCGAGAGCTTGGGCGTTATCGACGAAACGAAAGGCTCCATCTCGCTCTCCTCGACCACCTCGGATCCCATTGAAGGCGAACCGAGAACTAGTACGTCGTATTCGCCGATTTCGTCCTGCGTGGCGGACGACACCTGTTTCCGTGAGACCTGAGCGCCAGCTTCGGAAGCGCCTTGCCCTATAAGTTCCGACATTTTCTCCGTATTTCCGGTTCCCGACCAATAAATTATACCGATTCGACTCATTCGAATCCCTCCTTTGGATTTTATCTAACCGCCGCCGATCCTTCGAGCATCTTCAGGGCGGCGTTTGTCTCGGCGTTTTTGTACTCGCCGAATTTTTCGAGCGCGTATTTTTCGTTACCGTAAACTTTCCAGTACCCTGATATTTTCTCGCGTCTTCCCCTGTTTTTTATGAAACCTTCCACATCTTCGAGTGGGTATCCCAGAAAAATCCCCACTTCGTGCGGCATTTCCCATTCGAATCTCATGACGAGATTTTCTATGCAGCCGAATGGGCAATTATTCGAGCAATCGTATCCCAAACGTTTCAGAAACGCCGCCGAATCCCGCTCGGATAAACGCGACGCCAGCAGCTCGCGCCTGTAGATGAATAATATTACAGATTTTCGCGAGGTTTTGATTTCGGCGAATTCGAGGCGCAATTTTTGCGACAGATAACCCTTCATCGCGTACCACGCGGTTCTTAAATCCTCGCCGCCGCGAGACAGGTTTATGAGCGCCCCGCATTTGATTCCCCGCAGTACCGGCGCGGCAAAACAGGTTATCATCGACTCGATGAACGTTTTTTCGTCCTGGGTCTTCAGGAAAAACATAAGTTCTTGTAAAATCGGCATAGTTTCCTCCCAAGATGTATTTGCGGAAACTAACTATTTAGCAGAGGCTTTCGCGTCTCTCTTTGCCGTACCTATCCGCGTTCTCCATAAAAGTCATGCGCAAATAATATTTGCGTTTACTAACATTATTAACCATGTTAATCCCCGTGTCAATATATAATTTTTAACCTCGAACAGCAGGCAAAGCGTTGGATGAAAGAAAACGCGTTGTTATGATATACTGGCGCAAGTTTTAAACAAAAACGACATCGGCGCGGGCGGAGACAGCGGATATGCGTGAAACTAAAATGCCGCGCGCGTTTATAGAGGGGTGTTTTTTGATGGATTCGTCCCGTATTCATGAAAATGTGGACCGTGACTTCGACGACATGGTGTCCGTCATATCGAAAATAATTGAAATCCCTAGCGTTCTTGACGAAAACGCGATCAGCGAGGCACATCCTTTTGGCCCCAGAGTTACGGAAGCGCTGGACGCTTTTCTTGAGGAGGCCAAAAAACGCGGATTTTCAACCTCCAATATCGATAACATGGCAGGTTACGCGGAAGTGGGGGAGGGGCCGCTATTCGGCATACTCGCGCATCTCGACGTCATGCCCGCCGGCGCGCTCGCGAACTGGCGCCGTCCCCCGTTTCACGCGGTCGTGGAGGACGGCAGGCTGTACGGCAGGGGAGTGTCGGACGATAAAGGCCCCGCGGTCAGCGCGCTCTTTGCCCTGAAAGCCTTGGCCGACTCAGGCGTCAAA
The DNA here is from genome assembly GCA_031264605.1 of Synergistaceae bacterium. Classification (GTDB taxonomy): domain Bacteria; phylum Synergistota; class Synergistia; order Synergistales; family Synergistaceae; genus JAIRKI01. Next base: position 11,968 of record JAISDQ010000286.1, read on the forward strand.
CTGAACAGGCGGTTTCGCGTCATCGTCGGTCTGGATGAGGAGAGCGGCTTTCGCTGCGTGGAACGTTACAAAAAAACCGAGGAGATTCCGGTCATGAGTTTTTCGCCAGACGCGGATTTTCCGGTGGTCAACGGCGAAAAAGGTATATTGCATTTCTTTCTCCGAAAAAAATTTTCGAGCATAGACGCGATGGGCCTTCCGGAATTGGTGAATATCAGCGGGGGCGATAGGTTCAATATTGTGCCGGACGAGCTTGACGTATTTTTCCGAAAGGCGTCGGCGGGGAACCTCGAACTCGTATTGGAGCCGATAGGGGCGCGGGTAGCGGCGACGGGCAACGGAGTGCTGGTCAAAGTGTACGGTAAATCAGCCCACGCAATGGAACCGCACAAGGGGGAGAACGCCATACAAAAATTCCTCTCAGCCGTCCAGAACATGGACTTTGGACCGCCGTCCCTTCATGTCGAGCTGCTGAAACTCGCCGCCCTGTTCAAAAACGAGACCGACGGGGCGTCTTTGGGCGTGGCCTGCGAAGACGACATTTCGGGCGCGCTCACCTGCAATCTCGCCGCGATATCCCTCGACGGCGACATGCTATCCGTAAAATGCGACATACGTTACCCGGTAAAAAAACGCGGAGATTCGCTGATCGAAGCGATTCAAAATTCAGCGGAGGAAATGGGATGGGAACTCGAAATCGCGCGGCGCTCGGAACCGCTCTATGTCGATCCGGACAGCGAATTGGTGAAAGTTTTGCTCGAATCGTACGCGAGTATAACCAAAGAGCCCGCGGCCCCAAAATCGATAGGCGGAGGAACGTACTGCAAAGCTCTCCCCAACGCCGTTTCTTTCGGTCCGCTCTTTCCCGGAGACGAGGAAACGGCGCACCAGCCCAACGAGTACATATCGATGGACTCGCTGCGTAAAATGACTCACGTTTACGCGGAGGCCATATCGCGTTTCAATTCATCGGTCTGAATTTACCTGACCGTGTCTATCCCCGATCTCAGGGTACTGTTGTTTGAGGTAATATGCTGAGCGAATTATAACAGGCGTGGTCGCGGGAATCGTTGGGATTCCCGCTTTTTTATTGCAACGCGCGCCGGATTGTCATATAATTGCTATGCGTTTATTAGGCGTATCATCGGTTGCAGATGATGTGTTTTCCCGTTATCGTGACGTGCGTGATTGTTGTTCATGGCAAAATTTCATGACGAAAAGAGGCCTGGAGGGTTATGAAGAAGATTAGTTGGGCGTTTTTCGTTGGAATGGCGATCTTTTTCGCGCGGGGAACGGCGGACGCTGCCCCTACTGACACGCTGACCGCCGGATTGAACGGGAAAAGCTATGTGCTCGAGCGCGCCGAAGCGGCCTCGGGCGAAAAATACGAAGTGGCGGGAGATCCTTCCACCTATTTCTGGAGCAAGGACGGCGACGCTATATTTCGCATAAGGGGCATATCGTATTTCCGTTATGTTTTGATAAGGGAAACCGTCAACGAGGATGAACTCGCGCTCACGGCCGACGGGAAAAATTACCTTCTGAAGAGGACTGAAGCCGAATCGGGCGCGAAGTACGAAAGCGCCGCCGATCCCGAAACATTTCTCTGGTGTAAAAATGACGGAACCGCGCTCGTCATAGCCGGTGAAAATTACGCCGGATACGATAAACTGACTCCAGTCGTGGGGGAGTTATGGATTTCCAATTTAAAGATTCCCACCGGCGTGGAGTTTAAAGTCACATCCATAGGGGATGAAACAATATTGGACGGTTCCTCGGTAACAATGTACTTCCTCTCGGAGGGACGCCTTTCGGGAACGGCGTCGGTCAATGACTATACGGCCGCGTGGATAGAGTCGGACGGGAGGCTTTTGATAACGGACGGAGCCGCGACGAGGAAAGCGGGGCCCCAGCCGTTGATGGAGCAAGAGGACAAATTTCTCAAACTTTTGTCCAAAATCAATGGTTTCGGCGTTACGGAGGACGGATTGAACCTATTCACCCGGGACGGGCTGGAAATAGTCCTCTCGAAATGACGCCGCCGTTCGCCGAAAACCGGTCGAACTGTATAAACGGGAATATCGTTATGGAGGTTTTAGTTTGACGGATAAAAATCCAGACAGCGAGATAAGGACGATAGCTTTCATAGGCACTGGAGTCATGGGGGCGTCCATGGCGGGCCATCTTATAGACGCCGGCTACGCGCTCTGCGTGTACAACCGCACCCGTTCCAAAACCGACGCGCTCGTCCGCAAAGGGGCCGAGTGGAAGGATAGCGCCGGCGAGGCGGCCGTGTTGGCCGACGCGGTAATTACCATGGTGGGATACCCCAAGGACGTCGAGGAAATCTATCTCGCCCCCGGAGGGATAGTCGAACGGGCGAAGCCGG
>JAISDQ010000066.1 GCA_031264605.1 Synergistaceae bacterium
GCAACCTACAGTACAAGCGGAAAGAAAAATTTGTTTTCCCTTGTCAGTACTTGCTTTATGAATAATTTAGACCGTCGCCTTTATAAACTTTGCGACGGTTTTATTTTTTCTTTTCTTGAGTGGTATTGCTCATGCCTTCTACCATTTCGACATTGATTCTTTTCTGTTTTTCCGGCATAATAACCGCACCTCGCTGGTGAAAGTTTTTGTTTGAACAAACATAGCTTAACACCTGTTCTCGCAACAGGCCAGCGAGGCATTATTTTTTCCCTTGACTGCGGTTTGAGGTTCCGCGTCACGGCACTTGATTTTTTATTTTTGCGATTGCAATTCGTTTATAATGTGGCGTCAAGGTTCTTCAAAGACGGCGGACGTATTTTAAAACCGCGCGTACGCTTGGCGGCCTCCTGCGGGTTTCTCGTTTTCACCCGCTGTCGGGGTGAAAATTTTTCGGGCCGGAGGAGATGATTCGTGATGGGGGTTTGGCGCGGCTTGCTGATTCATGAGCGCGTTTTCGGCGCGTATATCGCTTGCACGCTGATACGTCTGTGGTTCGCGGTCGGTTTCTTCTCGGCGCATACGCTTGTTTACGCGGCGGCGCTTGCGTCCGTCGCGGCCGCGGCCTCCACTACCCGCGGCGGCTCGATGCGGGCATGGAGGATTCGTCTCGGGTTTTATCCGATATTGACGGTCATTTTATTCGTGCATCTGCGCTGGGTTTCTCCGCTGATAAACAACGGCAAGAGGGACGCCGTCCTGTGGGAAATCGACCGGGTACTGGTGGGCGGCAGCGTGTCCGTCATGCTGGAGCCCGTGATTTCTCCCCTCCTAACCGAATTTTCGAGTTTCTGCTATATGTTCTTCATGGTCTACCTCGCAATGGGGGTATTGACATACCTGTTTGCCGGCGAATCCCTGGCCCGCGTTTTTTACGCCGGCCTGTTCAGCCTTTACGGAATCGGGTATTTCGGCTATACGTTCGTTCCGGCGATTGGGCCTTACATAGTCTACGCCGCGCGGTTTTCCGCCCCTCTGAAAGGTTATTTCATGACTGATTTTCTTGCGGCGTGCTATGCGGCCGGAACGAACCTCACGGATATTTTCCCGAGTCTGCACGTCGCGGCGAGCGGGTTCCTGCTTTTTTTCGACATGAAATGGAACCGCCGCCGCTTTTGGCTCTGTTTGATACCTTGCGCCGGCATCTGGTTTTCGACGGTTTACCTGCGTTATCATTACTTCGCGGACATCCTGGCGGGATTCGCCGCGGCCACGGCCGCTCTTGCCATAGCCCGCTTCGCGCGTCGCCGCGAGGAACGCGTGGGATGGAAATAATCCCTGAACACGGCTCAAAATCTCGGGTGCGTGGCCCACGGCCCTGAGCTGAGGCGTGAGATTGCCCGTTGTATCGCTTGTTGCTATACTTGAGCAAATACATAAAGAGAACAGGGAGAACGGTTCATGGCTTTCAACGCGCCTTTCTGGTCGCCTTCACAGGCTTCCGCGATTTTGTTCGACTGGGACGGGGTAATCGCCGACACACGCCTCGATTTTTCGGACATCAGAAATAAATATTACGGGGAACGCCGGGCGATGCTGCTGGAGGATGCGTGTACGCTCGCGCCCGGGCGGCGCGAAGCTCTGATGCGCGACCTCGAAGAACTTGAAGTGGCCGGGGCGAGGAACGCGACGCCCGTTCCGGGTATCGATAAAATCATGGAATGGCTCGAATCGGCACGCATACCGTGGGCGGTCGTATCGCGCAACTGCGGGAAATCAATACTGACGGCGGCTGAAACTATCGGCATGAAACTGCCTTCCGTGCTGCTGTCGCGCGACGATTTTTCCCCGGTCAAACCCGATCCGCGCGCGCTCCGCGAGGCATGCCGGCGAATCGGCGTCTCCCCGTCCCAATCTCTTTTGATCGGAGATTACATTTACGACATGATGGGGGCGCGCCGCGCGGGGATGAGAGGCGTGCTGGTGCGGGCGGCGCGCGGCGACGGATGGGGCGAATGGCTCGAGTGCGGTTATTCCGACATGCGTGAACTGTATGATGAACTGCTCGATCCCACCGACATGATTCCCTGGGAATATCAGGATACGGCTGAACGTTACGGCGCGGATTTTCTCAAACGCGTCCACAGGCTGTTTTTGCCCCTGCCCCGGCATCCCCGTCCTACGCTGGACGCCGGGGCGGCGCGCGCCGCGTCTCTGGGAGTGGGAGGATTCCATATCGGGGACGAAATTTTCACGCCGCACATGTGGAAGGAAAACCCGTCGCTCGACATCGCCTGCGTGGGGCTGTCTCTGCGTGAGACGATCGCCCGATTCATCCGCGACCGGTGGCCTTTCGCCTCCGTCGCGCGCGGCGGCGAATCCGAGCGTTGCCCGCCCTCCGACGCCGGCTCGCTGCCAGAATTTCTGTCTGGGTTCGCCGGACTGTAGCAGGAGCCGTGATGGAACTTTTCGATATACCGGAGGAAAAATCGCTTTTCGAGACGCCGCTTGCCGAACGCATGCGCCCGGCGAATCTGGACGAGTACGCCGGACAGGAGCACATACTCGGCCCGGGGAAGCCTCTGCGCGCGCTGATAGAACAGGGGCGGATTCCCAGTTGTATTCTCTACGGCAATCCGGGAGTGGGCAAGACTACGCTCGTCAGGCTGATGGCAAAAACCGCTGGACGTTCGCTTTTCGAGATAAACGCGGTGAGCGCGAACGTCTCTCAGATACGCGACATCACCGACGAAGCCGCCGGGTCGAAGCGCGCTTCCGGCAGAACCGCGATCGCGTTCGTGGACGAGATTTATCACCTGAACAGCAAACAGCAAAACGTACTGCTGCCCGCCGTGGAACGCGGCGATATCATCCTCGTCGGAACCACGTCAGAAAATCCCTGGTTCGAGATAAACAAGACTCTCCTGTCGAGGATGATAGTTTACACACTGAATCCCCTCGGCGAAAACGACGTGGAACGTCTCCTGGCGCGGGCATTGTCGGACGAGACGCGCGGGCTGGGGCGGCTCGGCATGGAGTGCGAGGACGGAGTGCTCGCGTACATAGCGTCGCTGTGCGGGGGCGACGCGAGACAAGCGCTGACGAGACTGGAGACCGCCGCAAGCGGGGTGGCCGTGGGCGGAGGCCGCCGTCTGACGCGGGAAGCGATAGACAGGGCGACGGGACGCGGAACGCTGAGATACGACAGGGCAAGTACCGATCATTATTCGGTGATATCCGCACTGATAAA